>JBOGLB010000116.1:0-3561 GCA_050745965.1 Terriglobales bacterium
GGCCTGGTCATTTCATTGGAAAGTGGAGGGTAGGCGACGGAGGGGGTGGGACGTTTTTGATCACTTTGAAACGCAATGGCGAGGCCAACAAGTCAATTGGAGGGACCCACGGAACGTGGACGGCCGTAGATGGCGAAGCCCGCATCACATGGGACGATGGCTGGCATGACGTTATCAGGAAAGCCGGCAACGGGTATGAAAAGGCGGCCTTTGAACCGGGCAGGACGTTTTCCGATAGTCCATCAAACGTCGCTGATGCTCAGAACACAGAACCCATTTGAGAAGCACGTCAATGGCACGAATTGGCGCGCTGCGTCCGCACGTAAAGACCCTCAAAACGGCGCCGACCTTATTACCGATGCTCTTACTGTAGGCGTATTCATATTGACTCGTGGTTCAATTTTCGCTAACTTGCACCCCTGCAGCCCGGCACCAACTGGGTCCGCACCGTGAATTTTTTTCACTGTATAAGGAAGAAAATTCATAGCACGGCGATATGTAGTGCATCCAGCAGGGCTGATCAAGCATAATACTAATACCCCCTCCTGGTTAGCTGGAAGCCTTTAGGAAAGAACCCGTTTTAATGAATTGGAATCGGCGTCAATTTTTGAAAGCGGCAGCGACTGGCGCTGCGTTGTCCTCCCTGGTGGGGAAGGGCTTCGCTGCGCAGATTTTGCTGCGGCCGGACGCGCAAAGCAGCGATCCCAGCACGGAACTTTTAGACGACCTCCAGCGCGCTTCATTTGAATTTTTCTGGAATGAAGCCGATCCGCATACCGGCCTGGTTCGTGACCGCGCTCACGCTGATGGCGGTGACAAACGAATGGGCAGCAGCATTGCCGCTACCGGATTCGGCCTCACCGCCCTCTGCATCGGCGAGCAACGTGGTTATCGCTCCCGCGCGGAGATCACCGCAAGAGTTCGAAGATCACTTCACTTTCTGGCTCATCAGGCGCCGACGGTGCATGGCTTCCTGTATCACTTTGTCGAGATGGATTCCGGCAAACGCAGCATCGGTTCCGAAATCTCGCCGATTGACATGGCTATTTTGCTCTGTGGGGTTCTGACCTGCCGCGAGTATTTCCATGACGCTCAAATTCGCCGCGACGCCACAGAGCTTTATAACCGCGTGGAATGGCCTTGGGCGCTCAATAAGGGCGAAACATTCGCTCTCGATTGGACTCCCGAGTTCGGCTTCAGCCCCCTGCGATGGGACGCTTATTGCGAATCCATGATGCTTTATCTTCTGGCGATGGGTTCGCCTACTCATCCGATTTCCCCTAAGTGCTGGGAGAGCATCCGGCGGCCGGAGATCGTTTATGGAGACTATCGCTACATCTCAACTCCGGCGCCTTTGTTCGTTCACCAGTTTTCGCACGCCTGGTTCGATTTTCGGAATAAGCGGGATCAGTACACAAACTATTTTGAGAACTCGGTCATAGCGTCCCAGGCTCATCGCCAGTTTTGTGCGTCGTTGAATACGAACTTTCCATGCTATTCCGAAGACGTGTGGGGCATTACTGCTTCGGATTCGTCAAGCGGATATGTGGCATGGGGCGGCCCTCCGATGCAGGGTCCCATTGATGGGACAATTGTCCCAGCGGCATCCGCAGGGTCTTTGCCTTTTCTGTACAACGAATCGTACGAGGTGCTCAGAAATTTGCGCGGATATTATGGCCGCCAGATATGGAAGCGCTACGGGTTTGTGGACGCCTTCAATCCGCTGACCGGATGGGCAAGCACAGATGTTCTGGGAATTGATGTAGGAATCAGCATGCTTATGGCGGAAAACGCTCGAACTCAGATGGTGTGGAACACTTTTATGCAAAACCGGGAGGTAGGGATCGCCCTTCAAAAGGCCGGGTTCCATTCCTTGTACGGGCCGTTTCCGATTGCGGCAGATCAGTCTCCGCAATCTTTGCGCGGCTGATGGCATCTCAGTTACGCTGGATCTCACCGTCCCAGATGGCAGATCCCGCTGCGAGAAAATTACCAGGCGACGAGCCTCGAAACGAGCTGCTTTCGGGACAAATCTTGCATCCTACTTGTATTCTGTTGTAAGCATTCCCTTACATTGCCCTGAAAACAAATGCAAGATCCCCTTTCTGATTGCGAAGAACTGTCCCCGTCCAGTTCTTCGCCAGCCACCGAAGATTGCATGGCAGGCGCATCCCGATTTCCATCGGAAGGGCCCATCTGCGTACAAGGCCTTTTGAAGGTACTTTCGGCAGCACTATTTCTCATTCTGCTGGTCCCGTTAAACGCCCAAGCTCCAAAGATCATCACCCTCGATCAGGCAATTGATTTGGCAATGACTCACAACCATTCCCTCAAAGCCACGCGAACGTTAGTGTCGCAGAACGAGGCGCAGGAGATTACCGCGAACCTTCGGCCAAATCCGTCGCTCGGGTTCGATTCACAATTTATTCCCATTTTTACCCCCAGCGCATTCTCGGTTGATAATTTGGACGTGACGCAGCAGTTTGACATTGGCATCGGATATCTTTTTGAACGCGGCCATAAGCGACAACGCCGACTGCAAGCCGCTCGCGATCAAACTGCCGTAACACGCGCTCAAGTGACTGACATGGAGCGCACACTGACCTTCAATGTGGCGCAGCAGTTTATCAATGTGTTACTGGCCGAGTCCACGCTGCAATTTGCGAATCAGGATTTGAAAGGGTTCGCACAGACCGTTGGTATTAGCGAACAGCAATACAAAGTCGGATACATCAGCGAAGACGACTACCTCAAAATCAAATTGCAAATGCTGCAATTTCAGACCGACGTGTCTTCCGCCGAGCTTGCTAAAGTTCAAGCGTTAATCGGGCTGCGGGAATTGCTCGGTTATGACGCCGTGCCGGCGGACTACGACGTGGAAGGCGATCTGGCTTACCAGCCATTGAAATCGGGCATGGAAGATTTGCAGGCGCAAGCCTTGCGGGAACGTCCTGACCTCCAGGCAGCCGTGCTGGGGACTACCGCAGCGCAGAGCCAAATTCTGCTGGCGAAAGCAAACGGGAAACAGGACTTGAGCACCACGTATGACTTTAGCCACGTGTCTGGCCAGAACAGCGCGTCAATCTTCCTCGGTATGGATTTGCCGATCTTTGATCGAAACCAGGGCGAGATTGCTAGAACGAGATATGCACTCACTCAGGCGCAGGAATCTCAGCTTTCGGCCAGTTATACGGTTATGGGCGATGTCGAAAATGCGTATGAAGCAATCAAGAGCAACGATAAGGTCACACAACTCTACCTGTCGGGGTATCTCAAGCAGGCGCAGGATTCCCGCGACATCAGTGAGTATGCTTACAAGCGCGGCGCCGCCAGCCTGCTGGATTTTCTGGACGCCGAACGAAGTTACCGTGCTATCCAACTGGCCTATCGTCAACAATTGGCCTCTTATATGACCGCAATGGAAGAGTTGAAGGAAGCTGTAGGAACGAGAGGCATCCGATGAAACTTGTCTCGGTCAGGCTGGACGCTGGAATTCGAAGACCTCTCGGGGTCGGATTATTAGCTCTGACACTAACTTTGGCAGGCTGTCAGGGATCAAAG
>JBOGLB010000117.1:0-17882 GCA_050745965.1 Terriglobales bacterium
CAGCGGCCCATCCACCGGTCGACCGAAATCCCCCGCCACTGAGCGCCGAGGTTCAGGCAGCCGCGAAAAGCTCTCCAGAGCCGAAGCCAAGTCCAGCGAGCGTGCCATCCGCCGCGATCGCAAAATCTGATCCAGTCGGCGATCTCATCGCGGTGTCAGAGAAGGAGTATGCGGCAGGGCAGGAAAACTTAAAGGCGGGGAACGCGGACGCCGCCAAGGCGAATTTCGATCGTGCCCTGACAATCTTGGCCGAGAGCACTGGGCAAGCGAGCCAGGATGCGCAACCCGACCCTAGGTTGCAGGAAGAATCGGTTCGCATTCACCAGGCGTTGAATGATTTGGACTTGCAGACATCGAGAGCAGCCGAAGCGGTTCCGCAACAGCAGGCGGAGCCTGCCCCGATTGACGAGGCGAATGAAGTAACTCCGCCGGTTGATCCCCACATCAAGGCTCAGGCCGCGGCAGAAATTAAGGCCACCCATTCGGACTTGCCATTAATGCTCACCGATCCGGTTGCCGCCTATATTAACTACTTTTCGGGTCGTGGGCGCGGAACTCTGGAACATGCTTTGGTTCGAAGCGGCCGTTATCATGAAATGATCCGCCAGACATTGAAGGATGAAGGGGTGCCTCAGGATCTGATTTATCTGGCTCAGGCAGAATCCGGCTTCCATTCTTTGGCGCTTTCGCGTGCGGGGGCTCGTGGCATCTGGCAATTCATGGCGTCGCGAGGAAAGGGATACGGATTGGAGCGCAACATGTGGGTGGATGACCGACAGGATCCTGAGAAAGCCACTCGGGCCGCCGCGCGTCACCTGAAGGATCTCTACAACCAGTTCGGTGATTGGTATCTAGCTATGGCTGCCTACAACTCGGGTCCCGGAACGGTGCAGAGTGCCGTGAAGCGGACCGGCTATGCTGATTTCTGGGAGCTCTACAAGAGGAACGTATTACCGAAGGAAACTCGGAACTACGTTCCAATCATTCTCGCCGAAACCATCATGGCGAAGAATCCAACCCAGTATGGATTAGAAGGGCTCATTCCCGACAAGCCCGTCCCATACGATACGGTCAAAGTTAATTATGCAGTTGATCTACGATTGGTGGCCGAGTGTGTGGACGTTCCGGTGACAACGCTTGAGGACTTGAATCCCAGCCTGATTCGTCTGGTGACGCCAAGGGATCAGGAATTCGCGCTGAAGCTGCCCTTAGGCACGCAATCCCAGTATCTCGACGCGATAAACGCCGTTCCGAAAAATATGCGGGTATGGTGGCGTTACCATAAAGTCGCCCCTGGAGAAAGCCTGCTCTCGATTGCGCGTGCGTATCACACTACCGGGCGCGCGATCGAGAAGGCAAATAAGCTAGAAAGTGGCGACAATCTTCCTGTCGAAGCCGAGCTAATTATTCCGGTTACCCCTGGCCGACATGCTGCTGGCGAGGGTGTACAAGCCTATGCTCGACACCTCACCGTTTACAAGGTTCGGAGGGGTGATACGGTACAATCGGTGGCCGATAATTTCGGCGTCTCGCCAGCGGTCGTCCGACGCTGGAACCGGTTGGGGAGCAATAGCCTTCATGGCCGAAGGATTTTGCATGTTCACTTGCCGGTCAATCCAGACGAAGCAGAAACAAGCTCCAAGCCTATGAATAGGAATAATTTACGAGGATCATCGCGAGCTCGACAGGTGCGACATGCGGTAAAACCGGGTGAAACTCTTTACTCGATTGCCAATTCTTACAACACCACCGTTGAAGCGATTAAAGAGAGCAACAGAAATGTTGCTACACTTCGACCGGGAATGATTCTGTTGATCCGCCGAAACGATTGAGTTTTGCCTGAAGTTTTTTGGCAAGCTATCCGGCGTGAAACAACTCTTTTCTTCCCTTGCGATTCCAAAGGTAGACAACCGCCATGCGACCGGGTGGTGCGCCTACGAGAGTGGGACTGCTTGCGGTGCGGATTGGTGAACATGCTATAATCGCGCGCCGTTCAAGTTTTCGGTTGTCTTTTTATTTTCACTAGCGCAATGTAATTGTTTGCGCAGCCCCGGCGCCGAAGAGCAGCCGGAAATCAGGAGGAGAAATGACTTTCGAAGAGAGATTTGTTTTGCGCGATGATGAAGGCGATGAGTTTAGTGAACCCGGCTCCTACGGCGATAGGACAGAAGAAGAAGACTACGAGGAGGAGGAAGAAGAGGAAGAAGCAGAGGTACCGTCCGGCGGTGTATCAGGGCTAGAACCCATTTCTTCGGGATCAACCACATCACGGTCCGGCGGAGGGTCGGGAGGAGACGGCGGTTCATCGAGTTCATCCAAGCCACCGCGGAAGAAGTCGAGCGGCAGACGGTCTTCTGGAAAGAAATCGAGCGGAGGATCCCGGTCCTCGCGATCGAAGCCAAAGAAGGCTGCGAAAAAGTCCTCGAAAAGAAGGGCTGCGAAAAAGAGTTCCAAGAAGAAATCTTCAGGGAGCAGAGGTGGGAAAAAGTCTTCAAAGAAGAAGGCGCCGAAGAAGTCTGCCAAGAAGAGCGGGCGCCGTCGCTAGTCTTAAGGAGACTTGTGGTCGGTAAACAAGCCGCAGCTTGCGCTGCGGCTTTTCCTATTTGGGATTCGCCGATTTGCAACTAGTTCACGGCTGGCTCGGTTACTTACCGGGCCGAATGGCGGTGAGGCATTTTCCGTAGAGCTCTAGCAAATGCCCCGCGTATTCTTCTGGTTTGGTGGCAGCGCCGGTACCCTGAAAGCCGACGCCCGAAGACGTTGTGCGCCCGTATCCAGTCGTCATTGCGATGAACTTCATGAGATCGAGGGCTATATCTTCGTTGCGCCGCGAGCCGGCTGAAATGCTGGGTGTTTCGTCCATTTGTTCGTCCTCGGTTCAAGAATACTGGAAACACTTCCTCGAGGCTAGCGATCTGGTTTGATTGAGGTATCAGTTAACACGGTGTCGTACGCGGAACCTCGCTCATCAGGGAAAGAAGGTTTTGTTCGCTATCCCGAAAATGCGTCATCCAAAGGTCGTGTTCGGGCATCTTCGCTATGAGGTGAGGCGTGCCCTCGAAAACCACGGTTCTCTCGATAAGCCGCTGGTACGTTTCGTTAATGTCCGCAACAGCGAAGTATAGGATCGAGCTGGGGTGATCCTGCTCGGGGTTTTCCGGGCGCGTAAGCATAAGACGCACGCCGCCACAATCAAAAAAAGACATCTCCCCCGTACTGAACAAAAATGGTAAGGCAAGGACATCGCGGTAAAAGGCCGTAGCGCGTTCCAGATCATGTACATTGATGGCGATCTGTATTATCCGTGAAATCTCCGGGGTTGAGGAGGCCATGCGATCATCTCCTTATATTCCTTGTTGTTTTTGATCGTTAGCATAGCTAACTATAATTTATAAGATAATGCAAGGGAAAAAACGGCAACTGAGCGGGCGCGAAGAGTTGGCTGACCGGATGCACTCGGCAGCCATCCACCTACTGCGCAGGGTTCGCAAGCGGGACGCTGCGATGGCCCAAGCGCCAGCTCGCCTTTCGGCATTGTCGGTGCTTGTATTTTCAGGGTCAATGACGATGGGCGGGCTGGCTTCGGCTGAGCATGTGAAGCCGCCAACCATGAGTCGCATTATTGCCGGATTAGAACGTGACCGATTGGTAAAGCGCGTGCCTGACGCTAAAGATGGGCGACGAGTTCAGTTATCGGCGACCCCGAAAGGAACTAAACTGATGCTGCTAGGGCGCCACCGCAGGATTGCGTATCTGGCTAACCATCTAAAAACACTGACGCGTACCGAAATGAAAACTCTAGGCGATAGTCTGGCGATAGTGGAAAGAGTACTGCATACTTGGAAATAAAGGTGTGTAGCGCTTATCTCAGGTTTCAACGCCTACGTAGCAGACCCGCCCGATTACATAATCGGCCGCTCTTTTCCCTCCTTCCATCGCAATAATTTCCACCGGATAGGCTGTATTGTGCGGGCGCAAGACCAAATGATTACCGGCCAATTCAACATATTTCAGGGCGCAGCCTTGCAGGTTATTCACGGCATACATGTTGGTCTCGCCTTTGCGATATGCTTTGAGGGAATTGTAGTGACGATCAATCAAAACTGTCGCTCCGGGAAGTAACCTCGGATACATACTCATTCCCTCGCGCGCATTTGCCCGAACCAAAACGAAGCGCTCCCAATCCCCACGCGGGCCTTCCATCTGAGGGCGAAGGGTTTGAAGGAAGCTCTTTTTGAACTTAAGCATGTCCTTAACGTGACGGCTCATGAGCAGGGAAGAAGTTGCGGCGATCTGGTCGTCCACAAGAAGGATATTTTCGAATTCGTCATCGCTTGGGGGCGGGATACTGGCGCGCTTGTTGATCTCGGCGGGATCCACAAGATCAAGGACGGAAAGACGCTGAACATTCATGACCTTATCCATCCCGTCAATACTCAGCCCACGCTTGCTATTAAGAAAGTTGGAAATATGCGCCTGCTTAAATCCCGTTTGCCGGGCCAGGCCCAGACCGGTGAGGTTACCCTCTTCGATGCGGGACCACAAAGTCTTACGGAGATTTTCCTGAAGGAGTTTGAATTTCATGGAGGGAGTATAGACCTGTATATAGCGGCATGCTATTGCATAAAAAAGCACAACATCTGTGAGAAACAGTCACTATACGTGCCAGGCCCGCGATTGTTCCTCGGAATCTGGCTACCCGCGCGGCATTCATGACAGAAGCGGGCGCTGAGTTTTTTCCACAGCCATAATGCAACACTGTAGCTATAGCAATCCGCTAATTAAAGTACAAGCACAACATCTGCAAGGAAATAGATACCTTGACGGAATATACCGTGAGCTATAGGATTGGCCTCCTGTTATAACTTACCCGTCAGGGGAAATCATAATGACAAGCACTCCTAAGTTAGATCATGAAGGGTTCGGAGAGGACGGAAGCAACTTCGTGGAGTTTCGTCGAAAGATGAAATACGCGGAGGTACTGTCGTCTTCGATGGAAAAGTTACTGCGGCAAATCGGCTTTACCGGCAAGGTTAGCATTCAGGTGCAAAATGGGCAGGTATTAAAGTCGGGCTACGAGGAGGGTTATTTCCGGCAGGAATCGCGGGATTAGCTTTCCTAACGTAGTTTAGGGCCAGTTCTTATAACTAAATAATTCAACCAGGCACTCCGTAATAGAAACGGGCCCTGTCGCTGAGAAATCGGCGCGGGGCCCTTTTATTTGCGCTGCCAGTCTCGTCGGAGACGAAAGCTGCCAGCTAATCCGTCGGCGGTCCCAGTGGAAATTCTACTCATTGCCTGGGGGCTGACATAGGGAGGCAATTATGGATTCAGAGGATATAAAAATCGTTCAGCTCGAGCTGAAATATTGCGAACGGTGCGGAGGGCTATGGGTCCGACCACTGGGATGCGAAGAAATTTATTGCGCTTCCTGCGCGATCGAAATGACGGATGTTGCCTCATCTGGCAGAAGGAGGATGTCTTCTCGTCTGCCGGTAAACCACAAAATAGAAGGACTTTCGGGCCCCAAGCTGGTGCTGATTTGCGGCGAAGGTGGTAACGCATGATGGCAACAGCAATCTCCATGATCGAAGCGGTCGCAGAGGTGCTTGCCGGATCCGAGGAAACCGCAAATGCTGCGGTCACGCCTGGAGCACCGGAATTGGATATTCCTTCGCCGAGCGATGAGGTATCGGGACAAGATCCCGGTCTGTGGCTTTATCGTGATCGCACGATAGGAATACTACGGCGATACATGCGTCTGTCCATTGAAGTTGGGCGACTCCCGTCGCTCTTGGGGCGCGAGTTTTTCCGAACTCGCGTCACCTCTTATCGGGTATCAACCTTCGAAGACGCAGTTATCTTCGTGCACGACGTGGAAAAGGTTCTGGAAAGGTTGGACGAATTCGACAAGAAACTGATTGGCAGGATTATTTTGCAGGACTATTCGCAATATGAAGCAGCGCGCTTGCTGAACTGCGGACGCCGAACCGTGGTGAGGCGTTTTCCCGAAGCTGTGGATCGGATTAGCGCGGACTTCCTTGAGGGTGGCCTACTCACACCGCTTCCTCGGACAAGTTCAAATGCGCCGAAACCTTGTCAAGAGGGGGAAATCACTCAAAATGACGTAAGTGATTGTGCGAGTAGCGAATAAAAAGTTGGAAATGGTGGCGCAATTACCCTACTGGATTTGATATTCTAAATTTGTAAGTACGAAATTTCAAAAGGAGCGCAAAAAAGCGGCTCCTTTTTTTTGGTTGATACTTTGGGAGAACCGGCGCAATGAAGCGGTCAAAGGCGAAACCCGCAAAGAAGCGCAAGAAAGTGCTCCCGCGTGTTAAATGCCCGGTGGATGCGCCCGTCGAGATGGCCGTGGTTCGCGAGCAAATTACCAGGGCTATCGGCAAGGAAGCGCTCGCGATGGTTCAGTGCACCATGGCAGAAGTTAAAACGGGACACTATCTCGCGATGAAATACTTGTTCGAGATGGGTGGGCTGTTTCCCGCAATAGCTTCCTCGGAGCCGGCATCCGAGGAATCCCTGACTAAGTTATTGTTGCGGAAGCTTGGCATTCGAGAAGAGAACGGTAGTCAGGAATTGAGTTTTCAAACCAAAGTTACGAAGGAATTGTCTTCGCGTGCTGATGAAGCGACCGGTCATGCCGTAAAATGAAAGAAGGTCAAGGGAAAGTGGTTGCGTGCCGATGGTCGTCTGCATTGGGCAGGCTGGCTTCCGCTTCCCGCTTGATAGATAAGGCGATCATCAAAGCGCGCAGGATTGTTCCGATGGATATGACGTGGGTAACGGGAAGAATCGCAGTGGGCGGCGGGATTTGGTCCGATGAAAATATGGCTGATGTGGCGAAGGCTGGCGTAACGCACATCATCGATATGCAGGCGGAATTTGATGACACTCCGCTCGCTAAGGCATACGGGATCAGTGTGCTTTGGAACGCGACAGACGATGATTTTCAACCGAAGCCGGAAGCTCTGTTTGCCCGAGGCGTGGACTTTGCGCTTGAGGCGTTGGACAAAGATGACACAAAGGTATTTATCCATTGCGCTGCCGGGGTACACCGAGCTCCGATGATGACGCTCGCGGTGCTCTGTTCTCTCAGTTGGAACGTAGCGGACGCGATGCAGCTCATCGAAGCCAGGCGCGCTGTTGTGGATTTTGCCGAGGTTTACGTGCAGAGCGTGGAAAGCTTCCTGCAGGCGAGCGACCGCGGGGAAGTGGAATTACAGCGGTAGTTGATTTTCGCAGGCATTGCTTGTTACTCTCTCGAGCCGCGATTCAAGACAAGTACTTTGTGGTTTGTTCCGCAAGCCCGAAATTTTGGCAATCTTGTGGAGCGAAACAGGTCTGCCTAATTAACATTTAGCAAATGGAGGAGTTATGTTCGACGCAAGCTGTCCATCAGGACGGCTTTTTTATTTGTTGCCCGTGGTTTTCGCATGGGTTTTCCTGGGCTCAAGACCTTTGAGTGCGCAAACACCCGCGCTAACCACCGTGAGCGACATAGTTTACCGCGCTGATGGAACGCCAGCTGGAGGAACTCTGTTAATCTCATGGCCCGCGTTCAATACTGCGGACGGCCACACTATTGCAGCAGGAACTAACAGCGCGGTGCTCGGAGCTGGAGGAGCACTTTCGATACAGTTAGTTCCGAACATAGGCGCGACTCCTTCTGCAACCTTTTACACGGTTGTTTATCAGCTCGATGACGGAACCGCAAAAACTGAGTACTGGGTGGTTCCGACGACTTCCCCGTCCACGATTGCTGCGGTGCGCACTACTCCGGGATCTCCGGGACAGCCGTCTCAATTGGCTACCGAACAATTCGTAAACACTGCCCTGGCGGGCAAAGCGAATGACTCTGCAGTGGTCCACCTGAATGGAAATGAAACAATCACCGGCGCGAAACAGTTCGCAGTAGCACCCAGTCTACCCACACCGGTGCTGGCAACTGATGCGGTCAACAAGGCCTACGTGGATAGTTCGGTGACTGGATCAGGGTCAGGTTCTTACGTTAGCAAGGCAGGAGATACCATGACGGGGCCGCTTACTTTGCCGGGGAATCCCGTGGCTCCTAATCAAGCTTCGAACAAAAACTATGTGGACCTTGGACTCGCTGCAAAGGCAGGATTGATTGCGGGGGTGGTACCAACTGGCCAACTAGGGAATGGTTCGGCAAATAGTAGCTTGTGTCTGCATGGCGATTCCACGTGGGGGGGATGTGGGACAAGCAGCAATGCTGTTTCCATTCAAAGTATTCCGGTGGATACGACTGCGCCGACAGACAATCAAGTGATCACTTATGTCGCGTCTTTAGGAAAATACGAACCCAAGCCGGGCGCTGGCGTCACAGGAGGAATGCAACAAGTTAAATATGCGAGTGATTTTGCGTGGTCCCAGACTCCGGCGACTGATCTGAGTGCGGCGGGGGCTGTGACTGTTGACTTGTCGATATGTCCTCCGGGAGTTACTGGGACAGAGCCTTGGTACTACGTATTTGTCTCGGGTACAGGAACAGCAGAGGCGGTGTCAGTGACCGGCGGGACCTGTGCCGGAAACGGACAGGCTGGAACATTGCAATTCTCCACAGCGAACTCGCATCCAGCCGGATACACGATTGGCAGTGCGTCGGGCGGTCTTCAGGAAGCACTGATCGCGGCTCGATACACTCCGACAAATCCCCCCGGAACTTCGCAAGCGGGGAAAGTAATTGTGCCGCCCGGAGAGTTCGTTGCTCATGCGAGAGTCTCAATCCGCTCCTCGAATATGACCGTAGACTTTTCGGGGTCAATTGTTGAGTGCTGGATGGACGATTCCTGCATTTTCGTTGGGGACACCACGAGCTCGAACGAATTCTCAGACATCACACTGATAAGTCCGCGCGGGCGCCCGACAATCGTAAATGGCACGCATCCGTTTATTGAGGACAATTCGCAAAAAACGCGGATATTTAACGTCTCGACGCGAGTTGGATTAAACGGCGGGACCTTCAGCAACTATGTTCAAGTAGATGACGATGAATCTTTCCTGCTGGATGGACTAGACACCGTTCTCGGTTTTGGTACTCGCTGCGACGCGACAGTTTGCAATCCGGTAGTTTACGCGCCAGGGCCTTTTGCCACGTATCCAGGCGTGGGTTGGCTGAAGAACATGAACATTTCCCTGCAATGCGGTGGGAATGGCGTGGACTGGCAGGCCGGCAATACGTTGAGAATATCCGATAGCGTCATACAGGGATATGCGCAATACGGCGTGCGGACTGGAACTAGGCGTGGCGGCTTCGGTACAGAAAAGTTGGACAATGTGTACGAGGAAGTTGGGAATTGCAGCAATCCAAAGGGAAATATTGGGCAGGCAGGAGTAATCGCACAGGGGTCCGGGTTGGAAGTGGATGGGGGAGAAGCTCCGACGGGCACAATCCCCACATTTGCAAACACAGGAACGACGCGATATTCCTACTATATCGTTCCCCAAAATTCTGGCTTCGGCGCCGGGAACCCGCTCTACGCCGGCCAAGCATCAACCAACGGATCCGGGAATATTTCGGTTACAACTCCAGCAATTGCGGGAGCAACAAGTTACGACCTGTTGAGGATGACCATTGCCGGCATCGCCTCGCAGCAGGCACCGTACGGTACCGGCAACTACGCGGTGGCCACGGGGGTTCCGACGTCGGCATGCGTCAACGGAGTATGTACGTTTACGGATACTCAGGCACCGTTGCTAAGTTACACGGTAGCAACTCAGACTTACTATCCGCTTCTAGACTACTGGCCCGGAGCCATGATTCTCAGCAGCAATGCGGACTCGGCAAATGCGTCCAGCACGGCTGAAGCCTGGGTGCAGAGCGTTCGGGGGAGTGTTGTTTCGGTAATGGGATCGGCAGGTCCGGCCGTCTACTCGAACACTTGCGCTCCAGCTGGAAATTGGACACCGGCCTGGTTGAGCTGCGTCTCATCAATATCTTTACAAGGCTTTTATCAGCAAGGGGCACTCCTGCTGGCATCGAAAACGAACGCCGATGGAGGGCTGTTAACAAACTTAAAGGGCAGACTGAATTTCTGCTGCGTGGGCACGGCACCGGAACATATTATTACTCTCTCAGATTCAAACTTCCAGAAGACCATTGCGACCGCGAATAACCGTCCTACCAATGACGTTAACGATGCGTTTATTGGGACCGATCAGGGAGATGCTGCGCCGGCCCATGTCGGAATTAGCTTCGGCGCGCCGATCTCTTTATCGAACTATATCGGCAATGTGGGCGATGGGACGAACTGGTTGGAGCGCCTGACAAGCGGATTGAAAGAATTCAAGACGACTGTGCAAATGGATGGTGGTTTAAACGTTGCAGGCACAGTACAGGCTAGTTCCTTTGTGACGGTAGGCTCGGGAGCATGGAGCGTGCAAGCGGGGTACGGCGCACTGAGCCCCGCGGCAACTGGGAAATCTTTGATCGGATTCGGGACGAATGGAAAGCTGCAGGTTTCAGAAAATTCGGGTGCAGTCGTCGAAGTCGCAAAACTCGATGTGAACGGAAATGTAACTGAGAACGCGAACACGGCTACACAGTTGGCTCTGTCCCCAACGCAATGCAGCGGAAGTTTTGCGACGGGCATTCAAGCGAATGGAAACGCGAATTGCGGCACCGCCAGCGTGATGCAGCTCTCGGAGACCACCGCCCCGACGGGGATTCCAAACTACGGGTTGTTCTGGTTTGATTCCAGTTGCCATTGCCCGAAAGTTATCAGCAATAACGGGCAAGCGGTGCAGTTGGGACTGACCAACGTATTTAACACGGACGCAAATACACTTGAAGAATACAACGGACTCACACCGCAAACACTCAGCATTTATGGCTCGCGCACCGATGCAGCCGACTATGAACGCCTGCGGCTGAACTACGACTCCACGGACAGCTACTTTTTCCTTGGTGCCGATGCCGCTGGAACAGGAGCCCAGCGCGGGTTGGGTTTCTGGCTACAAGGATCCCTGCGGTGGGTGATTGATCCGTCGTTCAATCTCAAGCCATGGTCAGACAATATAAAGGATGTAGGCACGCCGACCTTGCGTTTGAAACACCTTTATGCGGGCACTTATGTTGATACGACTACCGGCGCACTGACCACTGACCTGCCAAACGAAGGCACGACGGGAACAACATTGAACAAACTCGCAAAGCTGACGGGCGCTCCTGGCGTAGTGATCAGTGCGTCCACATCCGATACAAGTGGAGTGGTCGGGGTTGTCGTTGATGGAGCGGGAATTACATCCAGCGCGCAGGTAGCGCGGAGCGGACAGGCAGCATGCGCCTTCGACGGCGCGACGACTGCAAATGACTACGTTCAGATCAGCAGCACGGTGGCGGGCGATTGTCACGACTCAGGCGCGGGTTATCCAACCGCGGGCCAAGTACTTGGGCAAGTGCTTTCTACAAATGCCGTGGCTGGAAGCTACGCAATGTTGGTCGGGGGCGAAGTACAAGCGCCGAATTCGAATTCCGCCGTGAGTTCGGTGTTTGGCCGCACTGCAGTGGTGGTCGCGGCGAACGGAGACTACTCGGTTGCACAGATTACGGGTGCGGCGCCACTGGCTTCCCCTGCTCTGACGGGGTCTCCGACCGCACCGACTCCGGCGACGTCGGACAATTCTACGAAAATTGCCACCACCGCTTGGGTAAATAATCAGGGTTTTGGAAGTGGCAGCGGCGGTTCTGTAACATCCGTTTTCGGACGCTCGGGTACAGTGACGGCGGGCACGGGTGACTATGCGGTCGCGCAAATTACGGGAGCAGCGCCAATAGCCTCTCCAATATTTACTGGGACTCCCTCGGCACCCACGCCGGCGGCTTCCGACAATAGCACGAAACTGGCGACAACTGCCTACGTGCAGTCCCAGACTTGCCCGATTTGGTTCACGACTCCGAACGCGGTTAGTACGGTTAACTTCACGGCCACTGTCAATAAGGCTTCGGTCTGGGGTGTAGTGCTGTACTGCAATCTGTCTACAACGCAGGTCACCTATGACGTCGCCACAGCGGATAATACGGCGAACACGTACGACATTGGCATTATGAACAGCTCGGGAACTGTGGTAGCGCACATCGGTTCGACTGCCGGTACTATATTCGCTCCTTCGACGGGATGGAAGACACTCAGTTGGACCGCGAGTGCTCAATTACCTCCTGGAAAATACTACGCAGTATTGACGACAAACTGTACAACCGCGTGCAGTGTACTCGAAGGCGGAAATAGCGGAGCGGGATTGACTTACGCGGGAAATATAGCGGAGAGCGTTACAACCGGCGGAACACTTCCAGCGACGATAACGGTTCCACCGGATTCTTACACGGCTACCACGATTCCAACTTTCTCGATTCACTAGTTCTACCGTCAATCCTCGGCAGCACTGAGATTCCAATGAAAACTTTTGCTTGTGTACTTCTGCTGGCGCTGCGCGCCGGTGCGGCGACGTATTACGTGGACCCGGCGGGAAGTAACCGAAACGACGGGCTCTCTCCTCAGAGTGCATGGAGAACCCTGTTAAAAGTGGGCATATCAACATTTCAACCGGGAGATGTAATTCTGTTCAAACGTGACGCGGTGTGGAACGAATGGCTAACTCCCCCCTCGAGTGGCGCGCTGGGCAATCCGATTAAGTTTGACGCTTATGGAAACGGGCAACCTCCGGAGTTTACCGGATACTACGCAACTAGCAACTCCCAGTGGACCAATACTGCGGGGAACGTTTGGCAAATAGCACTCACAGCAGCGCAACCGATTTCCCAACTCAAGTTTGTAAGGTTTGGCACAAAGTGGGGAAACTTAGTCAGTGCGCAGGGCGCCCTCGCGCATGATCGAGACTGGTTTTACGATCCGGTCGCACAAACCTTATACGTATGGGCGGCATCGGGGAATCCGGTCACATATTTTGGATCGGTCACCCCGATTATTCTGAGTGGACAGACGCTCATTGATATTAACAACGTCAGCAACATTGAAGTCCAGCACATCAAGTTGGATTGGTATGACGGTTATGGTGTTCAGGTGCAAGGAACGAGCGATCACATTTGGCTGGCTAACATGATGGCGGATAGCCGCGTACCGAACGCTACTGTTCCGATTGGATTTTATATTCAGCCCAGAGGAACCCCAGGAGACATTCACATCTACAACACCGATGCAAACCGAAATTATGTGGGCTACCGCTTTGACGGCACTCCGACAGCGATCGAGCTAAAAAATTGCCGGGCCTACGCAAACCGGACTTACGGATTGATGGACAACACGGCAGCGGTGACGTACTCATACTGTCATTTTTATGCAAACAATATTGCAACGGGCATTTCGACCGACATTACCGGCACGCCCGGGCCGATCAATGGCGGAAATAATATTGCGTCGGATACTCCGCCCAACGTGCGCGGCTTTATGCAGTATCCGGCGCGAATCACCGTGACTTACGACGATCCTGGCTTGATAGATGGTTCGCATCAGTACATAGAGTCGCTGTTGCCGATGATTCAGTCGAAGGGTGTGCCCCTCAGCATTGCGGTGGTCACAGGATACGACCTATCGGAGCAATTGATCTCGACATTTCAGTCGTGGATCAACGCAGGCTGGGACCTCAACTGCCATTCGGTTTCGCATCAATATTTTGTATTCCCAAACGCATTCACGATTCAATACACGGGAACGGCGGCGTCGAGCGTCACACTTTCGATTTCGAACAAGCAGTTTACGATCACGGCGCCGGGTGATCCGAACGCGCAGGTTAGTTGGGACCTGAGTTCGTCGGGAACGGACATGGTTCCCTCCGGGCTCGATACATTGGGCGGGCTAATTTTTACGCTGAATCAGCGCGGCGTATTTTCTGTGATCGCGGACCCGAACATGAAGTCAGCGGTGAAAAGTGAAGACCTCGCTGACGTCGGTTCACAGGACATCAAAGGCAGCAGTTATTTGCTTCTGACTGATAAGACACGGTTGATGTCCGACGAGATCGGATGGTCCAAGGCATGGATGAATCTGAACCTAACGGGAATTGGGGGAGGACATTCCACAGTTCTATCGTGGAATCCGGAAGCAAATGTGGGAGGTTATAACGTTTACCGGTCTGCCACGAGTGGAGGCCCATACATGAAGATTGCGGGACCGGTCCCAAATCCCACGTATGTAGACTACGCGGTGAATCCACAGCAGATCTGGTATTACGTGGTCACCGCGTTGAATGGGTCAGGCGAGTCCGGATACTCCAATGAAATCGAGGCGACGATTCCAGGCAGCTGGGTCTATGTCTATCCGGGCAGTTATGAGGACACGTCCACTGAAGCAATCGCCGTCGCCGCCGACTTTGCAGGCGCGCGTGGATCGGGGACCATGGAACCGTCGCCTAATGCCGCGACAGTCTTGGGCAGCGGAGTGAATGTGCAAAATATTTTGAGCCAGGGAGTTGCGCCTTACTTTCAGAACCTCAGTGACTCGCAGCTTACGAACAAGCTAAAAGCCCTGGTGTTCAAGTCAGCGGTATGGGGCGTTCCTTATGGGATATTTTGGCACGTGAATGAGTTGCCTGCCCACCAAGTCGGGGTAATGCTGGATGCGTTGAAGTCAAGCGGGGCCACGCTGATGTCGAACACTCAGTTGGTCAATTATCTACTCGGCGCAGACCAGAATTCCGGAACGACTTACTTCACGGATGTGACTTCGGGGACGGACATTGACGTCAGGCCTCTGGCTGGCTCGCCAGACGTAGACCAGGGTGCGGCTCTCAGTAACGAATACAAGTACGATTTAATGGGGATTGATCAAACTCAGTTTGGCAGCGGATGGGAAATTGGATCGTTTACATTCGTGCCGGAGTATCTCGGACATGCGAGGTAAAAATGCGTTTTCCACATCAGCATTCATGGTTCTTAGTTTCCCATGAAAAGATAATTGATTGAACCTATACGACGATGTCTATCTGCTCACGAATTTGGGAGAGAATCTCGATCTTCCTGCGAGCGGTAAGCTTACGATCCGAGATTTTCTGATTGAGACCTTGCTGAAGGTGCGCAGTAAGTCGCGGGGGCTTGTCTGCCTCAGAGCGAATCGCGCACAGAGAGAGTACTCGCGAACATGCACCAAGCGAAACATTGTTTTAAAAGCCCGGCAGTTGGGAATTACCACACATGTGGCGGCGAGGTTCTTCATTCAAACGATTACGCAGCCTGGCACTGTTACTGTGCAGGTTGCGCATAACCAGGAATCGGCTGAGGAGATTTTTAGAATTGTGCGGCGCTTCTGGGAGAACCTGCCCGAGGCGATGCAACATGGCGCGTTAATCACGTCGCGCGCCAACATCCGTCAGATCGTTTTCCCGCGGCTGGATAGCGAATACCGCGTGGCGACCGCGGCGGATCCCAACGCGGGGCGCGGGATTACGATCCATAACCTGCATTGTTCCGAGGTTGCCCGCTGGCCCCGCGAGGGGGTTGAAGCACTCGCATCGTTACGAGCTGCTGTCCCGGTGGATGGTGAAATCGTTTTCGAGTCCACGCCGAACGGCGCCGGGGGAGTTTTCTACGAAGAGTGGGAACGCGCGCCTGAGACCAAGTTCACGCGGCACTTTTTCCCCTGGTGGTACGAAGATGATTATCAGATTGAGATGCAGCAGCCGATCGCCGCACTAACGAGTGAAGAAGAAGGATTGAAAAAGCGCGCAGGGCTGACGGATTCACAAATAGAATGGCGCCGGCTTAATCGCGCGCAATTGAGAGGACTAGCGGTCCAGGAATACGCGGAAGATGCGATCTCATGCTTTCGAGCTTTTGGCGAAAGTGTTTTTGACCTCGATAAGATAGAACGTGGGCTACAGGAGTGCGGCGAGCCGCTGGAATCGAGGGACAACGAGCGTTGGGTGGTATGGCTGCCTCCGCAGATGGGGCGCCAATACATTGTTGGAGTGGACCCAGCGGGTGGCGGGTTAGATGGCGACTATTCATGTGCGCAAGTTATCGAGCGGACTACAGCAATCCAGTGCGCAGAGCTGTGCGGACATTTTGCCCCGCGTGAATTAGCTGCGCGACTCACTGAACTGGCAAAAAACTATAACTATGCAGTTTTGGCTGTCGAGCGAAATAACCATGGGTATGGGGTTTTGGCACATCTACAAATAGCGGCGTATCCAAACATATTTCGAGATGGCAGCCAGGATGGCTGGCTAACGTCCGCGATAAGCCGGCCAGCAATGATTGAGAACCTTGCGGACACGTTGGCGACTGGTTCAAAGCTATTTCGAAGCCGCCGACTCTTGAATGAGTGCAGGACATTTGTGCGGCATCCCGACGGAAGTTCAAGTGCGGCTGCTGGAACTCATGACGATTGCGTGATGGCGATGGCAATTGCGCTTGCCGTGAGACAGAGAGTGGTTGGCAGCAAGTCGGGGCCATCATGGATGGGGCTATCGTGCTTGCCGCGTGTTTAAGAACATTTGCACAACAATCTATGTTTGACCGTCACATCGGAAAGTGGGCATCGGGAATATGATGTGGTCCCAAATAGGGAAGAAGCGAGAGCTTAACCAGCAATTGTTTCGTTGGGTTCAGGCCTGACAGGAACGGTCCGAACGACCGGCTTCCCACACATTAACTAACGGAAAGGAAAACAAGTTGCCGGTGACCGCGGTCCAGCACGTGCGGCGGATGCGAGGCGGCGCTCAAGGGCATTTGATGCGTTGCGATGACGGAAATTTTTATGTTGTTAAGTTTAGAAATAATCCGCAACATCTGCGGGTGCTCGCGAATGAGCTCCTTGCGTCACGACTGGCAGAGGGAGTTGAGCTTCCGGTGCCGGCTAGTGAGGTCATCGAGGTAAAAGACTGGCTGGTGGAACACACGTCAGAATTGAATATTCAGTTGGCTGGATGCACGATTCCCTGCGAGCCAGGCCTGCAATTCGGATCGCGATACGTGGTGAGTCCGCTGGAAGGCCAAGTGTTCGACTATCTGCCTATTGAAATGTTGGAAAGAGTCCGCAATCGCGAAACGTTTGCTGGAATTCTAGCCATGGATAAATGGACAGGAAATGCGAATGGGAGGCAGGCAACATTTTGGCGAAAGATGCGTGAGCGCAAATATACCGTTACGTTTATTGATCAAGGTTATTGTTTTAATGCGGGCGAATGGACATTCCCAGATTTTCCGCTGCGTGGAGTCTATCCAGAGAACGAGGTCTACGCACACGTGCGCGGTTGGGATGCGTTTGAGCCCTGGCTCTCGTTGATTGAGAACATGGATGACGAGGTGGTTTGGGCTGCGGCAGGTGAAATTCCTCCAGAGTGGTATGGCAGCGATTGGGACGGGCTCAGGAAACTTGTGTTATCGCTACTAAACCGGAGAGCGATGGTGAGGGAATTGATCACGGCTTTCCGGATGTCGCCTCGACGACCTTTTCCTAACTGGCCAGAAGAAGCATGATTTTTTGATCATGGCAGAGTTGAAACAACTCGAATTGTTCTTGCTGCGATATGTTCCGATCGCGGTCAGAGATGAATTCGTTAACATCGGTTTAATTTTGATGGAAGCGAGCCATGCGGGATTTGCGGAGATACGATTCACTCCGGACTGGAGGGCGGCCGAACGCCTTGACCCGCAAATAGATATCGAGATGTTGCAAGCGATTGCACACTACGCCGAGCGACAATTTCAAGATCCGGGAACGCGGGAATTATTTTTGAGAAAGATGGCAGACTCATTCTCCAACGTGATCCAGCTCTCACCAATAAGTGCCTGCCTGACAGAAGATCCGGCAAAAGAGATCGAAGCATTAGCTTCTTTCTATTTCAAGAATATTCACCAACCGTCGCAAAGGGTTCCGAGTGGAAGG
>JBOGLB010000118.1:0-7059 GCA_050745965.1 Terriglobales bacterium
GACAGCTGTACTTTCATCTTGCCCGGCAGAATCCGCTCCGGCGCAACCGGCTCGAATAACGCACCCGGATGTGATGCGAAGTAGCCGCTATATTTTTGAACTAGAAACGCCTGGACAACTTCCGGCTTATCATGCGGCGCTGCTTCCTCGAAGCGCTTATCAAATTGCAGGTCCTTGACGTGGCAGCCGGCGCACTGATTAGCGTAGAGAATGGGCAGCATGTAATTCCCAGAACGTGAGCGTCTGGTGTCTGCAGATACGCCAGGCGTGGCCGCCTGGGGCAGAGATGTGGATTGAAGTCCCGCATATGGCCACTCTACTTCTGTCGCTCTTAGACGATGGCAGTCTTGGCAATCCATCTGTACGGGACCATTCGGGCCTGCGAGATTGCGGCGCAGATGGGCGTAATGGTTTAGCTTGACCTGGCCGGGATCACGCGCTCCCGGCCGCATAGCGGCGAACTCCGGGTGCTGCTTGTCGAAGTCCTTTACCACGCGCGCGTATTGCAATATGCCGTTCCGGGTATGTAAGTCGGCGTGACACTGGGTGCAAGCTGCATCTGTTGTGCTGGCCAGCCGAAGCGAACCTTTATGTTCGACGTGGCACGAACTGCAACTCACCTTAAACGCCACGCTGTCGGGGTGGTGAGCGGGAGCGCCGTGGCACGCTGAACAGGCATCGTCATTAACCTTCGCGCGGAAGAATCCCAGCATGCTTACATGGCACACATTGCATTGCTTCCCCAACATCGCATGGGCCGCCGAAAGCGGTCCGCTGCTGTAAATTTTTTGGTTATGCGCGCGCAGAATGCCAAACCATCCTAAAGCGACTGCAGGAATCAGGATAGACAGAACGAGCCGCCAGCTGCGAAGCGGATGAGTCTGCTTGAAATATTGCAGATCGATCCGCCGGGCCAGGTTCTTGGTCGTGCGTATGCGCCGCGGCATCGTTTTTCCTCAATAGCGCAGCGCCATTACGGCGTGCACTCCGCCCAGCAGCAATAGCGCATAGGAAAGAGGGATGTGGATAAGCAGCCAACCGTGCAGAATGCGATGATATCGAGCCTGCTGGTCCAGTTCGCGCTTCTCCTCACAGATATTTTCCAAGTCATCGAGCGACGGATGCAGATGCGGCGGCAGAAGCAGGCGCAGTTGCTGGAACATGGTCTGAGAGCGATTACGATCGGCCAGTGCCATATGCCGACCGCCGGCCTGCACCAGATAAGGCTGCATCTCGCGACGAAAGAATTCTCCGAGTTCGATGCTCGCTCCTTCGTCCATCTGCAAGCCGGAGGCTACCGTAAGCCCGCCCATGGTTCCCGCACTGGCGGACGCAGCACGTTGTTCCCCGGTGGCATGGGAGACACTGCCTGCCAGAGCGGAAGAAGCTTCCGAGATCAAAGACTGAGCCTCCTCGATCAATTGGGAGCGCACTCGTCCGATCTGCTCGTAAATAGTTTCCATCGGAATTCTCTGGGTCGTAAGCCTGGGCATGAAATGTTGCAGTACCGCGCCCACGATTCCGCTGATAAAGACTATGAGGAACATCCACATCAGTCCTCTCGTAAGACCCACGCCAAAGCGGAACCCCGAATGAAAGAGGATCAGGGGAAAGCTGAGAAAGCCGAGCCAGAGGTGGCCGCGCATCCACGATTGTGCCCGTCCTATGCGCCATACCGGAAATTTTTTTCGCGCTCCTAAAAGCCCTGCAAATAGCATGAAGGCAAACGCAATGCTTCCATAGGTCAACCCGGCCGGCGTGCCCCCGTTCGGCCCCTGCGGCGCACTGCGGCTGTAGAACACATATGTGATGGCCGCGATCAGCAGCGCAGTAATACTGCCGATGAACCACGTCCGATGTGTTTCATCAATTCGCAATTCAATGTTCCCGCTTGCCTTTGGGTTGTTGCAGCAAGCCGCCAAAAAATTCCAACGGGTTCACACGATGGGCGGCATCATGCGGGCAGGCGTACACGCAGCTTGGCTCCTCATGATCCAAGCAAAGATCACAGGATGTAGCCTTCACCTTTACGCTCGCAATCCTCTTTCCCGGATAAGAAAGATCGTCCAACTCAACCGGAAAAGGATGCATATTGATATTTCCATACGGACAACTATTAGCACACTGGCCGCAGCCGATACACCAGTCCTCAATAATCACTTCGAGAGAATTGCGGCGGCGGATTGATCCCACCGGGCAGCCAACCATGCATAGCGGATCGCGGCATTGGCGGCATGAAGTCGCTACCAGATATTTGTCAAAACGAAGTCCTTCACGAACCAGCCGGCTCACGCCATCGTGAGCGTCCGCGCAGGCACGCACGCACTGGTCGCACCGAGTGCAACGGTCGAGATCGAGGATCAACAAACTTTGCGCTTCCATCAGGCCCTGGTTAAGAAATTGGTCCACGGAAACGTCGGTGATGTGCGTGACTCTCTCCCGATTCTGCTCGATGTGCAGCGCCGCCTCAGCTTCCAATTTTCTACGGATCTCAGGAAAACGGTCGAGCATAAGCTGGAAATCATCCTGAGGAATGCGCACCACCTCTACGTGGTCCAGCGCCGTGCACGTGGATATGCGCGGTGTGCCCGTGAGCAGCGCCATTTCGCCAAAATACGAACCTCGCGCCAAGTAGGCCAATACCATGTCTCCACCGGCGCGATGTTGGGATACCTTGACGAATCCGAGGCGCACCAGATAAAAGCTATCCGCCACTTCACCCTGAGTGCAGATCACTTGTCCCGGTTGAAAGCGCAATAACTCGACATGCTCGCGCAAATGGTCAATGAAATCCGCCGTCAGCGGCGCTAGCACGGGCACGCTGCGGAGGTGCGAGTCGAGGGCGTGTTTCTTGTAAGTACGATCCAGTTGTTCGCGAAATGTTTTGTTGCGCTGCATCACGTCGAGAACGTTGCGCAACATCTCAAGCATGGTGCAGTCGGTCTTGGCGCGCACCGTGGCCGAGCGCGGATAGTAGCTCATGCAGGTCATCTCCCCGAAAAGTTCGCCGGGGCCTAACTCGGCAATCGGATTCCAGTAGGGCAGATCCACAGAAGCGTCAATGGGGATGTAGGGTCGGGTGCTCTCCTCCTCTCGCTTGTCGTGCTCACGCGAACTGAGAAGGCTCTTGAGCTTGCTGAAGAATCCTTGCTCACTACCCTCTGTCCTGACATGCGCAATAGGGCTCGCTAGATACACTTCCGCGGTGCCGTCAATGATGTAGAACGCCGTCGCTCCGAACTCGCCCTCACGGCAAATAATTTCGCCTTCCTTGAACTGTCTGTTCACAACCGCATTCTGGTTCAGTTTCAGGAATGTTCCCGATACATTCTCGAAAACCGGCAGGCCAATAAGAAAATCGGGATCGACCGTTTCGCCTTCGAGGTGACTCTTAACCACAGCGCGGTTCGTCAAAGCTCCGGTGGGACATGACACCATGCACTCGCCGCAGGAGACACACGAGGACTCGCCCATGGGCAAGTTGTTATCGAAGGCAATTCCTGCCTGGTATCCTTTGCCGCGTCGCGCCAGCACCCAGTTGTTTCGTATGTCGTCGCAACCTCGAATGCAGCGGTCACATAGGATGCATGCCTCGTGGTCAACCTGAATGGCTAGCGAAGAGTCATCGTGCCCCCGCGGCGTAGTGCGGCTCGGGAACCGCGACTGCTTGATTCCAGCCTGTCGCGCGAGTTGTTCCAATTCGCAATCACCGGAATGCTGCTGACGGGCGCATGGCGAAGGATGGTCCGACATCAGCAGTTCCAACAGGGTGTTGCGCACCCGGGAAACCGCCTCTGTATTAGTCTTGACGACCATTCCGGCTTCCGCAGAGCGAATACACGAAGCCGCATAAACTCTCTGGCCGATGTCCACCACGCAAACCCGGCACACCCCAACCGGATTCTCATTCTGTTGATGGCAAAGCGTTGGGATCGGAATGCCATGGGCGCGGGCCGCATCAAAAATGCTAGTGCCACGAGGAACGGACACGGCCGTGCCGTCAATGGTCAGCTGCACATGCTTTGGAGCCGAATTAGCTGGCAGTGCTTCGGGACTCATCATTTGTTTAAGACTGGCTGAAGCATACCCCTCCCGGGCAGCGGTGATGAACGATGTGTTCTTCCACAACGCCCGGAAAATGTTTCATCACCGAGGCGATTGGCACCGGCACTACCTGGCCTAATCCACAAATTGATGCCTGGCGCATTGCGGTCGAAAGTTCGTCCAAAACCTGCATGTCTTCTTTGGAACTTTGCCCGGCGGTCCAGCCTTTGAGCATCTCGACCAACTTTTGCGAACCTACCCGACAGGGCACACACTTCCCGCACGATTCATTGCGATAGAAGCGAGTGGCATTGAGCGCCATGTCCAACATGCATCTGCCTTCCGCGCAAACCACAATGGCTCCCGATCCGACCATGGAACCCGCAGCGGCTACGGCATTCCAGTCCAGCGGTAGGTTCGTCATGGACGCGGGCAAGTAGCCCGAGGACGGGCCCGAGGGAGCAAAAGCGAGAAGTTGCCGCCCATCCGGAATGCCGCCGGCATGTTCAAAGATCAGTGCGCCGTAAGAGGTCCCCATGGAAACTTCAACAATTCCAGGGCGCAGCACGTCGCCGCTGATGCCCACGAATTTCATTCCCGCCGAGCCATTCTTCACTTGTGACCTATACCAGTCGGCGCCCCGCGCCAGAATCACCGTTGCCAGGCAGAAAGTTTCCACGTTGTTGATGACCGTCGGCTGGTTCCATAGGCCATTCGTTACCGGGAATGGAGGTTTGTTGCGGGGTTCGGCGCGCTTGCCTTCAATGGCCTCGAGCAGAGCGCTTTCCTCTCCGCAAATGTAACCCCCCGGGCTCACAAAAATCGTCAGATCAAAGGCTAAATCGGATCCCAGGATTCGAGATCCTAATAGGCCTTTTTGATAGCAGCGATCGATTTCCTGCTGGAGCACCTCTCTGGATTCCTCGTATTCGTGCCGGATATAGAGAATCCCTTTGTGAGCGCCTGTAACCAGGCCGGCAAGGATCATGCCTTCAATTACGAGATGGGGCACATTCTCCATGATGCCGCGGTCTTTAATCGTGCCGGGCTCACTCTCATCTGCATTGCAAACGATATATTTTGTAGCGCCGGGCGCGTTACGCACCAGTTCCCACTTGCTCGAAGTGGGGAATCCGGCACCACCCATTCCGCGCAGGCCGGCGTCTTTCAGCGTCGCAATAATCTCCTGCCAATTCCGGAGTTCAACAAAACGGCGCACGACCGCATACTCACCTCGCCCCTGATACGGGTCACAGACCATCGCCATTTTGTTCGAATTACGGGATTTAACGGGAAGAGGTTTGCCCACGAGCACATCCTGTGACATGGTGACTGCGTCCCGACCGGTTACGTGGCCGTAAATATTGTCGTTCACCATGATCGCCGGTGCCTGATCGCACCTGCCCAGACAAGAAACGTCGCGGATAGACACTTCGTTCAGATTGACGCCTTGAAAGGCAGTGTCGAGAGCGGAATGAACCTCGTCTGCTCCACGAAGATGGCAGCTCATGTCCGCACAGACGCGCACGTCCACCCGCGGTGGGGGACTGAGATGAAAGTGGGGATAAAAACTCGCTACGGCATGGATTTGACTTACAGGAACATTAATTGCCGCAGCAAGCGCCTTCAGTTGGTCGGCTGGAAGATATCCGAAATCGCGTTGTATGGCTCTTAGTTCTTCGAACACGACTCCAGACACTCCGAGAGAACAGTATTGTGAGCTCGAGCCTTGCTATCGAATGTTGCGTCAGGAAGATTGAAAATGCTATAGCAAAACGCATACTGATGTCTAGGGTCCCGGAGTCGGCGCGTCTTAACGCGTAAGGTTCCGGGCTCGCACCGCTTTTTATTGATTTTTTGAATCAATCGTCGTATAACCAAGCCCCAACAAGATCGTAATTCTCGCATTCAGAAGTTTCATAAACTAAAGCACAACCGAACGCGTAGTGAGGGAATAGCAAAATGCGAAAGCTACCGCTTGCGGTGATGTGGTCACTTCTCGCGTTGCTCGCAGTAGGCCGCGCGCAGAACGCCACAAGCGGTCGGGCTTCTGCGGTGCCGCTTTACGATCAAAAAGCTGTTGCGGCGGGTAAGTTCACAGGACCCGGTGGATGCGCGGCAAGCAGTTGTCACGGTAGTGTGCAACCCAGGACTACCACGCACATATTTCAGAACGAATACACAATTTGGATCGCGCATGACAAACACGCGCGCGCATTCAGCGTCCTTCAGAACAATATTTCCGAGCGGATCGGGAGGATCCTCAATATCGGAGCACCGAGCAAAGCTCCAAAGTGTCTGGCATGTCACGCGCTTTATGTGCCTCCGGAGCAGCAGGCTCAGACTTTTGAACTCGAGGATGGAGTTAGTTGCGAAAACTGTCATGGTCCAGCATCAGGATGGCTGGGGCCGCATACGACGAAAGACTGGCCTCACGAGAAGTCCGTTCAGCTTGGCATGTACGACACACGCAATCTGGAGAAGCGCAGCGAAAAATGCCTGACCTGCCATCTTGGGACTGCGGAGAAATTTGTGGACCATGAAATGATCGCGGCCGGACATCCCGACCTCACTTTTGAGCTGGGTGTCTTTACATCTGCCATGCCGCCCCACTGGAAGATGCCGGAGCAGGGAAATCCCTGGCGATCGGTTCAGGCATTAGGTGTGGGGCAGGCGGTACAACTGAGAGAATCTCTTAACCGCCTGGTACGTCGCGCCAATGGCCCAGTATGGCCCGAGTACGCTGAGCTGGATTGTTTTTCTTGTCATCATAGCCTCACGGGCCCGGAGGATAGCTGGAGGCAAGCAATCGGCTACGCAGGACGGCGGCCCGGCACTCCGCCGTGGAACGAATCGAGGGTCGCGGTCTTCCATGATATGGTCGAGGAAATTAGCCCTGACCTTGGTAAGCGATTGGATCATGATGTTTCGCAACTGGCGAACTTGATGAATCAACTGAACGGCAACCGGGAACAAATCTCTGCGTCGGCGACGAGTGCTTCTAGGTTGGCTGAT
>JBOGLB010000119.1:0-4875 GCA_050745965.1 Terriglobales bacterium
CGTCTCAGCCACGTCAACGCCCAGAACCGAAAGTCCCAGCGAGGCGATGTGAAGAGCGTTCTCGCCGGTGCCGCAACCAGCGTCGAGCACCGGGCCTGCTCCCGCGAATCCACCTGCGGAAGCCAAACGCACTACTGCCGGCTGCGCCTGGCCGATATCCCAAGGCGCGGGGCCGTCCTGGTATGACGCGTCCCACGGAAGTCCCGTCATCCGTTCGTGACTGGTTGGGCGCCGGCCATTGAACGGATCGTCTTGGTGACCTGCAGCGAAGCTTCCTGATCGCTCCCACATGTTCATCCCCCCTTCAACTGATCTTGCACTATTCCTCGTGTGAAAAAATTCAAGGTGAAAATTTAAACAGTTAGCGAGCCGCGCGGAACCCCCGGGCGGCGTAGTAAGGCTTCGCACCGTTGTGATACATGAAGGCATGGCCGAAGCGGCGATGGCGCTTTCACCCAACTCGATGTCTTCTATCGAAATTCCCAAGTTTCTGCAACTCTCGATATTGTCCTTTGTCAAAAGCTCAATGCGCAGGGCGGCTGCCATATCACAGCCTTTGTGGTCATGATGTTGAAGAGATCAAAATCCAATTAGGAGACCAGCCAGCCCAGAAAACCTCTTGTATGCTTGACTCTGACGTAACGTTAGACCCGAACATTTGTGTTTAGGGAAAGGGCTGGTTGAGCAACGCATACAAGATAAACGAATTCGCCAAAGTTGCAGGCGTCACGGTCCGGACGTTGCATCATTATGATCGCCTGGGTCTCCTCACGCCCAAGCGCACCGGTGCGGGTTACCGTCTCTATGCCTTAGGCGATCTGGAACGCCTTGAGCAGGTTATTGCGCTCAAGTTTCTCGGGCTGCCTTTGAAGCAAATCAAAGTTCTGCTGGATCGAGATCCCTTACAGTTATCCAACGCCTTACGAATGCAATGCACAGTGCTCCAAGAAAAACGGCGCCTCCTGGCTCGCGCCATCGATGCCATCAAAAATGCCGAGAGGGTGATCCAGCCCGGCAGACCGGCTGATTCCGCGGTTCTCAGGAAGATCATCACAGCACTCAAAGTGCAAGATAGCTCCAACTTTATGAAGAAGTACTTCAGTAGCGAGGCTTGGGCGAAATGGAGTGCGAACCAGCGGCAACAGTCACCGGAAGGAAAGCAGCGAATTTCCCAGGCGTGGATTGACCTGTTCCGTGATGCAGAAGCCTTGCTCGGCGAAGACCCCGCTGGGGGAGAGGCTCAGGCTTTGGCGGCGCGCTGGCTTGCTCTGGCGGATGCTAGCGCCGTCGGCGACAGAGAAGTCAAAGCCGGATTTACGAAAGCGTGGGCGGATCACCGGCATTGGCCAGCCAAGGATCGGCGGCGGATCGCACAGTTCAAGATCGAGAAGATTGTGGAGTTCATCAGCGAAGTCATGGCCAGCAGCATGAAAAAGTACTACAGCGGGGAGGCTTGGGCCAGGGTGATGAGACGCCGCGAGCGTTCTACGCCGGAATTAAGGCAACGGAAGTGGCAGGCATGGCTTAACCTCTTCCGTGATGTGGAGACATCCCTTGGTGAAGACCCTGCCGGCAAAACAGCGCAAGCGCTGGCGACGCGTTGGACTAAGTTGGCGAAGAGCTCGACCGGCGGCGATGCGGCTATCGAAAGGGGCTGGCGAAGGTCTTGGGCGGACCGGCGGCATTGGCCAGGCGCGCTGCAGGAGCAGTTGGCGGCTTTCGACTTCGACAAGATCTTGAAGTTCATCAAGAGAGCCATCGCCCACAGCGAACCTTAGCCCAGCTTGGTTTCTCCTACCCAAATGCTACTAGCGCGTTTACTTCTTGGACGGGTGGTAGCGACAGCAGTGGTTCACTCAGTAGCGGCAAAACCAAATACCTCCGGGGTTTCAACACTGCGCCGAATACCGCTCTGCGGGTCAATTGTACCCAAGACGGCGGTTCCTTTAATCGTAAAAACCTGCCACTTCGACATCTGCTCGATATTGACACCTAACTCCGTAAGATGTCTAAGAAACTCCGGATCATAGGCCCCCTCTGGGACGGGTTCCGGTCTTGTCCAGAAAGTCTCGCCGGCTTTCATCGGTTCCACATTGAGAAGCAGGGGCGGCGCTGCCATGACGGCAGGCAGATCGAGGTGGTTCGCGAGAGTCCCCACCACGAGCCGCACTGTCTCTGGAATTAGCGACGAGCCTATGCTCGCGATGGCCAGCACCGGTTTGGTCCCCGTCATTGCGATCATTGGCGCCATGTCGTGAGGAACCGGATCGCCCGGTTTAATGGCCGCCAATCTGGCTTGCTGAAAACCCGCTGCATCGGGTATGGGTATGCCGCCTACGATCATGCCGGTTGTGCCCCACAGCACTGTATTGATGGTGTGAACGAGAGCCGCGATGTTTCCCCAGCGGTCGATCACCACAACCGCATCCGAGTGATGCGAAGGCGCCTGTTCTTGCGTTTGCGCGTGAGCTTGTATGAGCGCCGCCACCTTTTTAGCGTATGGTTTGGTGATGCGCTCTTCTCGCGACGAGCTCAATCCATTTTGGCGTTTGTACTCGGCGACTTGGGGAATCGTAAGGCTATCGAATTCAACATCTCGCAAGATTCGTGAGAGCGCCTGGAATGCCTTTGGGTCTTTCTGGTAAGGACCCATCTGTTCCAGCTTCAACTCTTCTGCCAGATTGAGGGCCTCGAGCGCCATGTAGCCGCCATCGGTGCTCTTACCCGGAGCGAAAATGGTATGCCCCAGAAAAGTCGTGCTGAGTGGCTCCTCCCAAATCGGTTGATAACGCTTCATGTCTTCTATGGTCGCCTTGCCACCCTCGCGCTGTACGGCTCCAACAAATTGCTGTCCCCATGGCCCGGTGTACATGTACTGGGCACCCTCTTTAGCGACTCCTCGGAGCGTCTTGGCCAAATCGGCTTGGACAAAACGGTCTCCGGCTTTTGGCAAACCATCTCCGGCCTGATTCATGAACGCCCGGCCTTCGGCAGTGCGCGAGAGGTATTTCTCGCGTGTTTTAAAATAGGTTGCGAGCAGGGGAGAAATCGTGACGCCATTTTCCGCATACCAAACCGCGGGTTGAAAGAGCTCATCGAACGGCAGCCGCCCGAAGCGCTCATGCATGGCCGCGATGCCCGCCATAAATCCCGGGACAAGCGTCTTGCGCCCTTCCGCGCCCTCTGTCGGTTTCCTGCCAAAAGGCATCGGTCCCAGGTCGGCCACGGGAATGCTGTTCGGGTCGGTTTCGCCAAGATAGGAGTTCCACCCGGCATTCAGCGAATAAACCTTGCCCGACTTGGCATCGTAGTAGACGAGTTGCAGGATTCCTGCGTACGACACATAGGAACCAAGAGCCGTGGTTACCTGCGTTAGGGCTACGGCGGCGGCGGCATCACTTGCGGTGCCTCCTTGCCGTAGTGCTTCGACTCCTGCGCGAAGGGCTAGCGGCGACATTGTTGCAGCCACAAGGCCCGATTTCCCCTCAATGATTTTCGCTTGGAGCGGCCACGGCGCCATCTCTGATTGCTCGGCTTGGCTTCTCTCGGCAGGCTTCCATTTACTCGGGGAGAGGTCTGCGCTGAAGCCTAGCTGAGAACACACGAGTGCATATAAGGCGATTGAGGCAATTTGCTTGCGAAACGTCATTTTTGACTCCTGAAGAGTTTTAATCTTCAATGATCCTCAGGCCTGACGTTAGGTCAGAGTCAAGCAAAATCTTTTACACCATCCTTCTTGCCCGCTGGCTTCCCCACTCTGGTGGAACGCACTTAGAAATCCAGGTCTAATTGGCGGGCGCGGCCACCTTTTGGTTTTATTTTTGGACACTGAAAAACGGCTGCCCCACTGCGCGAGGCCAAAATCGCTCAACCACAACAGCCTTGCAGCGAGCGCAATATCTCCGATGTCGGGGAGATCGTTTACGTCTACTCTGCGTGACGACTGCCTGTCCCGATACATCGAGTTCTGAAAAGAGTCCTTGACTCTGGACCTCGCTCCAGATTGTATGATTTTGTTATGGCAAGCATTCAGAACGCCTGGTGCCCCAGGTTCGCGTTTGGACGCTAACCTGGGTATCATCAAATCACTGATCCGTTTAATCCGCCCGATAATAATCAAAACTGCTCTTATTCCTACGACGATCTGGCGCGGCTCTCCAGCGTCAATTGCGGGTCGGCCTGGGCTCAGTCTTTCCTTTACGATCCCTTCGGAAACACCACGAAATCGGGCAGCAGTTCGTGGCAGCCGATTTACAATACGAAAAATCAGTACAATTCGATTCCAGGATTTCCAAATCCGGGGCCAACTTACGACGCCAACGGTGACGTGCACACCGACAGCTTCCATACCATACTTACACATGGGACGCGGAGGGGCATGTAACTTCCATTGACTCGACTGGCTTGACTTACGATGCGCTGGGTCGCCAGGTTGAGCAAAATCAGTCCGGCACATATTTTCAGATTGTCTATACTCCGGCGGGCAGCAAGATGGCGGTGATGAAAGGGCAGACGATTCAACAAGCATTCGACTTGGCGCAGGAGGAAATGTGTCCGCTGGCGTGGGGAATTATTACGGCAGCAACGATCCCGCCGCAAATGCAGCGTATGCAGCTGCGAGGATGGCATGCGCACAAAAACAATAGTCTTCTTTATCACGGCGATTCTGCTGTCTGATCTCAGCCGCGCGCAGAGTAGACACAGTAGAGGTTCTGAATTGGCTGCACTACGGTTCACGACGCAAAATGGAAATGTCTGCAAAGCTATTGTTGTAGACGGGGGTTTGTCGTCCGAAAAGAGAGATTTGACCATCTCGTGTGGTTCCAAAATGATTCTTAACTACGCGACCCCCGACCATTTTCTAGACATTTCAAG
>JBOGLB010000120.1:0-3514 GCA_050745965.1 Terriglobales bacterium
GTTTAATCGTTATCCGAACCAAAGGGATGGCCATGCCAGTCAGGATCGTCAAGATAGTGGTCGCGACAATTAACTCAATGAGAGTGAATCCCCCAGACGTCTTCCTGGCACCGCAAATAAATAGAGACGTCATTTTCGATGATTTGTTCCAACGGTTACTTTGATGCCGATGTCGCATCGAGTAACTTCGCCGAAGCTTCCCTCTCTTACTGAACGCCTTACTGAATCGAAACTTGCGCTACAGTTCCGGCGACCGGCAGAGCCTGCATCGCAGGGTCACGCGCACCACCTCGAGAAATCGCTAATGTTGAAGTGCCTGGAGCCTTGGCTTTGAAAGTTAAAGTTGCAACTGTTCCCTGCCCTGAAACTCCGTTTGCGCCCGGAGGACGAGTTGCGTTAATTTGCAAACTGCCTGTTGCGTCATCGTCCCTATGCATTAATGCTACGGTCTGCCCATCCTGCGAAAGGAACGGCCCGTTGGAAACATTTACAACCTGCAAAAGCTTGGGGTCGTAAGTCACCTCCAGGGGAACCGAGTATGCGTTTTGCACGCCCGAAAGCACAACGTTCACGGCGAAGGTGGATCCAGCACGTTGCGAGATCGAAGGCGGATCAAATGCGAAACTCGCTCCGTTAGGATTCGGCATCGCAGCTTGACCGGGTGCTTGCGACATTGACGACGGCATAGCTTGAGAAATGGGAGTTCCGGACGTCGAAGCGCCGGCGGACGCGGTTGAGTTCCCGGACGCCGTGCCATGGCTCACCTGCCGCAGCTCGATAGAGTTTGCCGTACCAACGTCAATGCCTCTCTGATTCAGGTCGGTAAGAAATATCCCTCTGACAATATGAGGTATCAGGACAAAAACGGTCTCAGTCTGGCGTCGTTCTGTGGCGGTCTGGCCGAACAAATATTTCAAGATTGGAATTTGTGAGAGTCCAGGAATCCCACTCAACGAGCGGGTCTGCGAATCCTCCAACATTCCGCCAAGGAGGTTTGCTTCGCCTTCCCGCAAACGAACTTCGTGTTCAATTTTTCGTTGTCCGATCACAGGCTGACTGATGCCGCCGATGTTGGAATAGGAATCAACAGCGGATATATCCATCGTAACCTTTAGAGTAACGTCACCATCAGCGTGCACTCTGGGAGTGATATCAACGTTGACGCCGACGTCGGTATATTGAAATTGGGTATTGACTAAGGGGTTAATCCCCACGCCTCCGATGCCGGGCTGAAACGACCCGGTGGCGATCGGTATCCGTTCACCAATTTTCAGCGAGGCTTTTTGGCCGTCCACACAACGGATTTGGGGATTTTGAATCAGCTTGCTATTGCTGTCACTGAAAAGCGCAGTGGCGGTCGCCTGCGAAATGGTGACTTGAAAATCAGTCGCATTCAAATTTCCGAGAGCGTTCAGCGTGATTCCATTGGAAGAAGTAGGCGTGGTGGTTCCATTACTGGTCGGCGTAGTGGTGTTCGTGTTAATGTTCGGCTGCAACTGCACACTGGCGCTGGTCGGTGGATTGATGCCGAGAGTGCGGCTCTTATCGCGGCTGATCTGCATGATCGCCACGTCAACGATCACCTCAGGCTTGGACTTATCAAGATCGTCAACGAGTTTTTGCGCGAGTGCGATCTGATCTGGCGTCCCGCGCACAATGATGGCGCCCTCTGACTGCAAAGGTTGAATTCTCGAAATTTCAAGAATTTGGCGCAACGCGTTTACCACATCCTGCAATTCGGTGGGCTGCGAAAGGTTCGCGAGATAGAAGGTCTTGATAACGCTTTGTTCGATCTCTTTGCGCTTGGCAGGATTGTCCGCGGCGATGAAGATAGTGTTCGGGGTTACGGGCCGCCAAAACGTCTTGGATTCCATCGCGATAATTTCCAAAGCTTCTTCGAGCGAAACTGAATTCAGTTCAACTTTTATCCGCCGCGAAGTGTAGTCCGGGTCAAACAGCACGTTGATTCCGGCGAGCCGGCCGACTGTCTCGTAAATAACCTTTGTGTCTTCGGTAATTTTTAGATTGATCGGAATGTTGGGAATGGCCGCCAGTTCGACTGGCCCCGCGGCCTCTTGCAGCCTTCTTTCTATCGCGGAAGGGGGCACCGAGGCCGTTGGGCCTGCCGTTTTGGCCGCCTGAATCATCTGCTGCGTGTGGACCACTTCCTGCCTGGCTATGGCGCTCGAAGGATCAATTTCGACTGCCTTGCGAAATTCGATCAGTGCATCGTCCAGTTTTCCTGCTTCGCGCATTAATTGCCCGCGATGGACATGAGAAGCTCCTGCGAGGAATCTCAGTCGCTCATAAGAGGCGCGGTAAGCCATATCTTGGGGCTTTTGGCTATAAGCCTGCTTATAAAAGTCATACGCTTGTTCATAATTCTGGCGGGCTTCAGCATCTTTGCCTTTGTTATATAAGGACTTGGCGCTTTCGGACACCGCAGGAAGAATGAGACCTAGAACAAGCAGAGCGATAACCGCCGGTCGAAACTGGCTTCTAATCACTGATTCCTCGCAGGCAAGTCTTCTTCGTAGATCAAGCATGACTCGAGGTGGGGCATCCCGATTTTTGCTGTAGAAGACGTGAGATGGCTGATTATAGCATTGCCTTCTAAGCAACCGAAATTGCTGTTTTGATTACCTTTAGCCACGTTGGTACTACTCCCCCTAGCTGATTCGCACGAAATTTCAGGTCGCATCGAACAGGTCTTTCCTGGATTGCAGGGATATGCGTTACCCTGTCTAAGCCCATATATGGCCCGCCAATCCAGCTACCAGGTTCGGCCCAACCCCGAAAAGGAGCCGCGGAGAGATCCCACGGCCGCAGGCAAGCGAGATGCTGCCGTTAATAGGATCGCTTCTCATAACTACTTCTTGCTGGAAAAATTTGAGACCGGAGTTGTGCTAAGCGGTACCGAAGTGAAATCCGTGCGCGGCGGCCTCACAAATCTCAAAGATGCCTACGGACTGATCAAAGACGGCGAACTTTGGCTGTTGAATTGCCATATCGGGCCCTATGAGCACGGAAACATTTTCAACCATGCACCGTTACGCACGCGAAAGCTTCTGGTGCACAAAGAGGAACTTCGCAAGCTGATCGGGAAAACACAGCAGCGGGGGCTGACGCTGATACCTACCCGCATGTATTTTAAAAATGGCAGGGTAAAATTGGAACTAGCGCTCGCGAAGGGAAAACAACTTTGGGATAAGCGCGAAACCGAACGCCGCCGCACTGCCGACAAGGAAGCAAGAGAAGCAATAGCCCGCAGCCGCAAAGAAAGATAGATTATTTAACTTAACGGATTTCGAGCAAGAGCGGTTCAGGGCATGTTGCGGCTGAGGCAACTTTCTAGGAGGCGATGGGTTAATTATTGAAGAGAAATTTAGCCAGGAGGGACATATGAAATGGAATCGAATTTGTATTGCGCTGTTGACGGCTGCTCTAGCTGTTCCGGCATTTGGACAAGTCTCGGTTTTTATCGGAACCCCGCCCCCACCACTCCGCTACGAGA
>JBOGLB010000121.1:0-10144 GCA_050745965.1 Terriglobales bacterium
GACTTGCTTACTATGCGCGAATCCGGACCGCCGTGAGCGCCAGCGAGTCGCCCTCTATCATCAAAGCTCGCCTCGAATTCGGCAGCGGTGATGATTGTTTTGTTGGGCATCCTGTCATTGCCGAGGGACGTGACAGTAATCTGCGGCGGACCCGATGTTTTGGCGCTGCGGATTAGCTTTCCGCGGACGAGCAAAAAATCCATTCCCGGAGCCGTCAGTTCAAAACTTTGTTTATTTTTCTTAGCATTCGAAATTTGAATCAACCTCACGCCCCCGTCTGCGTGCACATCCTTTATCTCGTTCTTTGCCCTGTTCTGCGGATCGAAATGTACGACCACGCGGCCCGCTGCACCCTGAATGCCGCCTTGCCTGGTGCTTTCATAATGCACATTCTCCAGGAGAGTGGCTTGAACCATACTTCCTGCGGTAGCTATGAGGTTCAATTGCCCAGCGGTGATTGTTCCACCGTCCGGCCGGTTGGACGCAATAATCACATTTCCTTGAGCCAGCACGCGTTCCAATTTGTTTTGCTGAGATAAATACACTGTCGCGCGGTCGGCTTCTGAGCGCTCTAAACTCTCAGTCACTTGCGGATGTTCCAGCACAAGGGTGCGCGGAGTTCGGCTCAGTGTTAGCTGGTCGGCAGTGATTGAGATTGGAGCCAGCCCGTTCACCGTCGCTCTTACTTGCGAATTCAGCGTCAGCGTCGTGCGAGCGGCGACGTAGTTCAGACCAACCGCTGAACCAATTCCTTGGGGAATGGCGAAATCCACTTCGCCGTCCACGTGCGCGTCCCCTGCTTTTTGATTGAAAACTAAATCCCGGGTCTCAAGATGAATGGGATTTTTCAGGTCGTTCGGAACCGTCTGATCTGCTCTGCCCAAGCCCCCAGGATTGTCTTCAAGATCAATCTCTACTTTCCCTTTTCCAGTAATGTCGCCGGTAAGCGAGTCGTATTCGAAATCTTTGCCGGTGATCCGGTCGAAGCGCTCCGAATCACGTCCGTAAACAGTAATTTCGACATCATGTAACTCTCCTCTCCCGCCTTCTTTAAACTGCACAGCTTTACTTGCTTCAATCTTGAAAAGGGTGTGTCCCTGAAAAGATTTGGAAATCGTAAAGCCCTTAGCGCTTTGCTGAATTTCGACGCCGATTTTCTCCGGAATTTGCTTGAGGCTATTGCGAACCTTGTAGCGGGCGTAGAAATAAGAAGCGGCCACCAGACAAATCAGCGCGGCCGCAGCGGCAGCAAGCCATCGCCGCAGGCGTGGAATGTTCAGGGGCACAGACTAAGTTTACTTGATGGTCACGTTCGGGAGAGATTCGCTCAACCTCGGCGTACCACGGTGCCGGCAATCATGTCATGTAGCGCGCGCTTTTGCGCGGTAAATCCGGCCATGATATATCCGAGAAATAAAATCAAGGCGGAGAGGAATTTGGAGAAATGCCTGGCGGTTGCCCTGGCAAAGGAGATGCGATTGCCCTGCAAATCCGTGACTTTCATTCCGAATGCCATCTTTCCGAGCGTCGCCTGTCGCGACGAACTTTCCATCGCAGCCTCATATATCCACGAAACGAGCAAGCCAAACGTTCCGCTGATAATTATCGGCGTCATAGTAATCATGCTAAGCCCCTGACCAGTGGTGCTCACTGCTCCCACAACTCCGACCAAGACACCTACTATGAACGCGAAAGGCATCACGACTGCTTGAACGACGATTCCGTCAATGACAGCGGCTACAAAACGGATCCAGAAGCCGCCATATCGCGCCGGGATTGCGCCGATATTCGGCGCAGCCAACGGAGTACCTAGATATTGGGTTTGGGATTGCCCGCTCACGCCCAAGACCGGCACAGTCGCAGTGGCTGTATTGGAAACTGGCAGCGCGGACGCGAGCGCGGCGCCGCAATGAGCGCAGAACTGCGAGGTCGTAACATTCTGTCCGCCGCATTGATTGCAGAAGATTGTGCCGATGGCCATGAAGCCGAGACTATATCCGGCAGGACGATACGTGTAAAGAGTCATTTGCCGCGTGACAAGACCTGGCCCTGGGCGGGACCTAAGAACTGACGCTGGTGATTTCTTCCGCCTTCCTGAGTTCGGGAAAAATGCCGGCCCAGACCGCAATCACAATAAGCGTACCGATTCCGCCCAGAACCACCGCCGGAACGGTTCCGAACCAATGGGCGGTTAAGCCCGATTCAAATTCTCCGAACTCGTTGGAAACTCCGATGAAGAGCATGTCCACGGCATTTACACGTCCACGCATGCTATCTGGAGTTCCAAGCTGCACCAAAGTGCCGCGTATAACAACGCTGACCATGTCCGTGGCGCCGACGAAAAGCAGTGCAATCATGGAAAGAGTTATGCTGCGCGACAGGGCGAAAATGATAGTGAAAACTCCAAAACCGGCAACGCACCACAGCATGGTTGCGCCCACATGCCTGCGCAAAGGCCGGTGCGCGAGAAGAATCGCCATTGCAGTTGCACCTACGCCTGGGGCGCTACGCAAGAGTCCCAAGCCCCACGGCCCGGTGTGCAGAATTTCTCGCGCATAAACCGGTAGTAGCGCCACCGAGCCGCCTAATAAGACCGCGAACATGTCCAGGGAGATAGAGCTTAGGATAAGTTTCTGTTTCCAGATATATCGGAAGCCAGCAAGGACGGTACTCCAGTTGACTGCCTCGCGGGACCTCGATTTTGATCGCAGTTTTATTCGCAAAGTAGAGAGAACCGCGGCTATTGAGACCAAAAATGCGGCCGCATATACGGCCGAAGCTCCGCGGGAAAAGGCATACACCAGGCCGCCCATAGCGGGTCCCAGGATAGTTGCGGTCTGGAATATGCTCGAATTCCATGCCACCGCGTTGGGGAAATGTTGTTCTGTTACCAACTGCGGCAAAAGCGAGCGTGAGACCGGCCCGTTGAAAGAGCGCACGATTCCCAGCATCACCAAAACAATGTAAATCGAGGAGACGGAGGCAGGCCGAAATGAGGAAACCGCCAACAGCAGGCCCGAGCACAATGCGAAGCCTGCATAACAGAGGATGAGCAATCGCCGGCGATCGAAACGGTCGGCGGCATGGCCAGAAGCAAGAAATAAGAAAATGCCGGGAAGGAATTGTGCCAAGCCGACGAGGCCCAGATCAAGAGCACGGTGAGTGATGTCGTAAACTTGCCATCCAACTGCAACCGATAACATTTCTAGCGAAGTGACAATACAGAAACGGGCGATCTGATATCGCAGAAAATCCGGATAAGTGAAGGCAACACGGCCCGGGTTGTTCAGATCGAAAAATGTTGCCATTCACGTTACTGTGCCACAAAACCTCCTTTGGCACGCCAGCCGACGAGATTATTTTCCGAAAGTTCCACAGTTGGTATCGTGATCTACACTGGAGGGAACGATGACCTCGCGAATGCCTGCCCTCCTGAATCTGCAAAATGTGTGCGTCATGCGAGGAGACAGGGTCGCCCTTGAGGACTTAAGCCTGGTTGTGGGACCCGATGAGCGGATAGCGATTCTTGGTCCTAACGGATGCGGAAAATCCACCCTCGTTAAAACAATCACCCGGGAATGTTATCCAGTAGTTCGCGCAGGGTCGGCGATGAGTATTCTGGGGCGGGAACGCTGGAATGTTTTCGAGCTCCGCTCCATGCTTGGCGTCGTTTCCAATGACCTGATGTCGGCCGTGACTGGAGAGGCCACAGGGTTGGACGTTGTTTTATCGGGATTTTTCAGCAGCATTGCTATCTATAGCAATCACGAGGTGCATAGCCAACAGAGAGATGTGGCATTGGCAACCCTCGCTGAATTGCAAGTCTCGCACCTTGCTGACCGGCCCGTAGGAGAAATGTCGTCCGGTGAAGCGAAGCGGATTCTGATTGCGCGGGCCCTGGTGCACCGGCCCCGCGCACTGTTATTTGATGAACCCAGTAATTCGCTCGACGTGATCGCTCGGAGGAGTCTGCGACAAACGATGAGCTTGCTGGCAAGCTCCGGAATTGGAATCATCATGGTGACCAATGATTTGTCTGACATCGTTCCGGAGATTGACCGGGTGGTATTGATGCGAGCTGGCAAAATCGTGGCTGACGGTCGGAAAGAAGAAATGCTTGTGAGCCAGCGCCTCGGAGAACTATTCGGAACTGAAGTCGAGGTGGCTCAACTGGACGGCTTTTATCATCTGTGGTGATTCCTATCTCCTGGTTGCTTCGAACTTTGTTCAGCGGGCGTCAATGAATTGCACTCTTTGAATGGTGTCGCGGATAGGGCGCCTTCCGCCGATAGAGTGCTGGATGCGCGCAACAGCGTGGTCAATCACGGTAGTGATTTCGGCGCCATAGTCCGGGGAGCGGCCCTCCAGCAAACGCCTCTTGGCCTTCTCCGAGGAAAACCAAGTGGGATTTCGATCCCTTTCCTGCGGCGGCTCGACGCGCAAAACTTCACAAAGATGCGCATGGACGGCGACCTGATTTGCGACAGATTTGACGGAAGAATTCCGCGCTCCGTGCTTCTTACGGATGAAGCGGATGAAGCAAGTTTCTTCTATCCTGCCATGCACTCCTGCCTCTTCGAAGGCCTCGAGCGCCGCGGCCTGGGCGTGTGTCAATCCCGGCTCAGCGTTACCTTTGGGAAAAATCCAGCGCCCTCCGCGGGTGCGCACCAGTAAGAATTCGATGGCTCCGCCGCGAATTCGAAAGCAGACAGCAGCCACCTGTTCGCAATCCCGGAGTTTGCGTAACTGCGCCACGTCGTGAAACTTTCGGGATGGCTGACGCGGGTGAGTCCAACTTTCGTTGCGCCGCAATACAATACTGGTGCTCTCGATGCCCATAGCAGCAGAGTGCCCGATAGAATCCGGTTTGGCTAGATCACAGCTTGGTTCCTGGCCTGGTACGCGGGATTTTGCTATTCCGCTCTCGATGGCTTGACCAATGATTTTGACTATGGTCAAATTATTGACATGAGAGAAATTGCAATTTCCCAATTCAAGGCTAAATGCCTTTCGCTGCTCGATCAGGTTCAGAAGACGAAGAGGCCGATCCGTATCACCAGGTTCGGCAAGCCGGTGGCCGAGGTCATACCCCCTTCGGTGCAAACGACCGCCGACTGGCTCGGGTCCATGAAAAATAAGATTGAGATTCTCGATGACATTGTCTCGCCCGCCAACGAAACGAGTGACTGGGAGGTATTGCGCGATTGAAGCTTCTTCTTGATACGCATATCTGGTTATGGAGCCTTCAGAATCCCAAGCTACTAGGAAGGCGTGTTCAACAGGAGTTGAGGGATCCAACGAACGAACTGTGGCTCTCTCCGGTTAGCACATGGGAGGCTCTAACCCTGCATTCCAAAGGAAGAATAGTGCTCCATGGGAATCTTGCGGAGTGGGTTGGCCGCGCGACAGCTCCTTTGCGAGAAGCGCCCTTGACACACGAAATAGCGATGGCCGCGCGTGAATTGCCAATCAAACAGCATGATCCCGCTGACAGGTTTCTCGCGGCAACAGCCCAAGTGCTGGACCTAACTCTAGTGACGGCCGATGCGACGTTACTGGGTTTGGGAGAGATTGCAACGCTTGCCAATCGGTAATTCTGTTGTGCAGCATGCTGGAATCCCTCGAACTTGTGGGCGCCGGAATCTATTTACGTACTTGCGCCAACCAGCCTGCAAAGACAAAATTCCTTTTTACGAGGTGGGCTGGAGACACCTTGGCCGCGGCAGGAGACCTGTGGAAACGTTGTATTGCCTTCGCTGTAACCGGGAACTTGAAGCGGGACACAAGTCCGTGGCCTTGTATATGTTCGCGCAGACAGTTGGAATAAGGCCAAGGCAGAAATCCATGGCGCAGCGTATTTGTTTCTGCCCACAGTGCTCAGTTTCGCTGGCGATGGGACCGCCACCCGAGGGAGCGCTTAACGTCGCTGCATGGAAGATGATTCGCGAGTTGGTTTCCGCAGACCCTGCATTGAACGATGCGGCGTGGGAGACTTTGCGCGGAATTGTGGGATTGCTGCCTGCTACCGGAACTGACGGCGCCCCGCGTCCCATCAACGGCGGAGGATACTTCGAGTTCTGACAGCATTTATTTGCCCTTCTGCAGTCACCAATTGTAATAACTCTCGTGTAAACTCGCCAATAAAGTGTATCTGGGGTGCTTATGAGTGAGGCCAAGCCTTATCCATACGAAACGCGGCTGGACATCTATTATCAACACGGGGAGCTGATCGATGAGAAAGCCTTAGCGGCAGCGTGTCTCCACAAGTGGTACAACCAGACTCTTTGTAAAGTGAATGACTCCGTAGTACGTCTCGGAGTCATACAAGGGGAATATCACTGGCATCAGCATGAAAACGATGACGAATTCTTCTACGTTCTGGAAGGAAAGCTATTGATTGACCTTAAAGACCGAACCGTTGAGCTCTCGCCGCGACAAGGGTTCGTAGTTTCGAAAGGAGTTATGCACCGCACCCGAGCGCCGGAACGAACCATTATCTTGATGGTTGAGAACGCGGGAATCATTCCAACCGGCGATTGATGAACGTTGGCGCGAAGAGGAATTCATTTCGAGGCGGCCGCGACTTTTATTGCAGATTGCACTTCCACCGTTATCTTGAAGTCTCGCAATGACAATTCCAAGCCTCCGAAGTCTGGATGCTCGTTTCGCCCTATAGTAAATGCGATGTCGAGAGTGTCGCCGGGAAGAAGACGCGAATCCTGGAAACGCTGCGCCATGTGCCATCCCAGAGCATTGTGGGTGATTGACCTTCTCCAATTTTTGTTTTCCTTTGGCACGACCGCTCCATCAGGATCGCAATTCGGAATCGTGGGATATCCCGCCCAAGAAGCCGTCACCCTCAATTTCACATGCTTGTCTTTCATTACTTGCGGAGGGGCCATCAATCGCACCCCGCGAGCGGTAAAGACGGGTTCTGAATTTCCCACGCCGAACGGTTCCATTCGCAGCAAAGCCTGATATAACTCAGGCGTCACACGGTCGAGCGGGAGGTCAGCATCCACATTCAGAATAGGATCGAAATCGCTCTGTCTGAGATGCTCTCGAGCATACATATCCAGGTGCGTACTTAATTCCTGGAGCCTGGCGGTGGGCAATGAAAATCCCACGGCGTGAGCGTGTCCCCCATAGCGGGAAAACAGATGTCCGCAAGATTCCAAAGCGTTCAGCAGATGGAATGCTGGAATGGAGCGGCCCGACCCGTGCGCGTCATCGCCATCCCGCGAAATGATTAGCGTGGGATGCCCGTAGCGTTCGACGACCCGCGTCGCGGTGATGCCTATGACCCCACGGTGCCAGCCCTCGGCATCCATCACGATGCAAAAGGCCTCTGAGATGGCCGGATCACGTTCGAAACGCTCCTCGATCTCGGCTAGAATCCGACGTTCTTCTTCCTGACGTTCTCCATTGAGTTGATTCAGTTTGGAAGCGATTTCGCGGGCACGATTTGAATCCTTCACACTGAAAAGCTCGATGACGTCGCGAGCAACGTCCATGCGGCCTGCGGCATTAATGCGCGGAGCGATTCGGAATGCGACCTCGCCGGATGTCAGGGGACGCCCGCTAAGTTGAGCAAGTTCCAGGAGAGCTTTCAGTCCTGGATTGACCGAGGATCGCAAGGCGTCCAACCCTAGTTTCGCGAATATTCTGTTCTCGCCGGTGAGGGGCACCGCATCTGCGATGGTCGCGATGGACACGATTTTCATGAAAGAAATCAAAAGCCTGGATTGATCTCTTTCAGGAAGCATTCGCTGGATGAGCGCCTGAGCCAACTTTAAGGCGACTCCGGCGCCGCAAAGCGCCTTGCACGGGTATTCGCAGCCAGCCTGATTGGGATTTAAGATCGCCAGCGCATGGGGCATTCCATCGTTGCCCGGAAGGTGGTGGTCGGTAACGATCAGATCAACTCCGAGCCTCCGCGCCGTTTCCCCGGCGGCAAAAGCTCGAATGCCGGAGTCAACGCTGATAATCAGGCGAATACCAGCGGCTGCGGCGGTTTCAATGACATCGCCGCGCAGATCATAGCCCTCGCGAATTCGATGCGGTACATGAAAATCGCAAGTTCCGCCGCAAAGTTCAATCGCTGCTCTAAGAATAACGATGGCGGTTGTGCCATCCACATCGTAATCGCCATAAATCAGAATTCCTTCTTTCCGTTCAATGGCCGCGGCAATCCGATCAACGGCGGTTTTCATACCCATCATGAGATAGGGCGAGTGCAGATGTGTGATCGAAGGCGAAAGGTACCGCTCAATTGCGTCAAGCTGGTCAATGCCACGAATCATCAAGAGGCGGGCGAGCACCGCGGCAAGATTCGGATCACGAACATCCAGCGTAGAGCTGTCTTGCAGCTGAAGGACAAGACTTTCTATTTTGGATTCTTCAGCGGATCGTAGATTCCAGCGCACAAGCTAACTTTCTTCGTCGAGGCCGTATCCGTCAATAGGTATGCCGCCAAATTCTTCGGCCATTTCGAGCAGGCCCTGGTAGCGTTCATTCCATTCGGTCGAGACTTCATAAATCATCATGACGCCCTGGTGGGGAAAGCCGAGCTGGATGAACCCGGTCTTGCCGAGGTAGGTGCGAAGCCAGCGGGCGTCCTCGAGATCCTCGTCATTCGAGAACTCCACGTCGCTCAGGCTCTCCATTAAAGTTTCAAGCTCTTCTCGCTTTAGCGTCCACGCATCCATGGTCAGAAAAGGAGCGCCCGCGGCTTTCGCCAATTCCACAAAATCCTTCCAACTCTCGGGGTTGTCGCCGGGTTTCCAAACCACTCGCTGAACTTCATCGTAATCAACATACCCGGGAAATCGGCGCATGCCATGGCCCTCAATGAATGCGACCATGTCGTCCTTAAGGTTGGCCAGATTGTCAGTTGTGGACATAAAGTCTGCTGAATTATTCTAAGCCTGTCTTAATGATTTGTCTTATTTAGCTGAGTTCTGCGATGGCAACAAGTGAGCAATGGCGAGCGGTTCATTTACTGGCGCCATCCCAGCTTTGATTTTTTAGTTCTGGCCTTAGTTTTAGCTGTGATCGCGTTGACACTGGCCTTCGCGGGATGCTAATTTTAGTGGTTCCCAAGCCTTCGCTTCACCCAAGAGAGACCTTCAAATAAATTATGGACGAGACGCTAAGACAGATAGGCGAATTACTGCTTCAGTCCGTGCCTACCATTATATTTATGGTTTTGCTGTACGGGTTGTATAGCGTTCTGGTTCATAGGCCTCTCGTAAGCGTTCTCGCCGACCGTCGCAGCAAAACTGAGGGCGCAATTGAAAAAGCTCGCTCCGATATGGCTGCGGCCGAAGCCTGTACCGCCGAGTATGAGCAAAAATTGCGCGAGGCCAGAATCGTGATGTTCAAGAGCCAGGAAGCCCGCCGGCAACAAGCTGGTAAAGCGCGAGCAGCTGTCGTAGCCGAAGCGCGCACCAAGTCTCAATTGCAAATATCAGAGGCAAAGGCTGCGATAGAGAGAGATAAAGTCGCCGCACAGGAAACATTGCAATCAGAAAGTGCACGACTTGCCATCGAAATCATTCGTGCAGTACTGCATTCCAAGGGTCCCGAAATTTCGGCGGGTGCTCGATAATGCAAAGTTTCGTTCAGGCGCGCAAAAGTTTTCGAATAGCCGTAATTCTGGTTGGACTGCTTTTGTCTTTGTCTCTGGGCTCGTCCGCAGCGCAAACTAACCCCTCTAGTGCGGTTCAAAATTCGGATTCCCAAACGGACACTCAGACCGGGTCATCAAATCTTGCAAATGGATCGCGCAAAACCGCGAACGAAGACGAGCAGGCTGAATTTAAACATTCTGGATCGGTGCGGCTGGTTGCAAGGCTTACAGGCCTCAGTTTAGACCAAGCGTACTGGCTTTGCGTCTTATTGAACTTCGCGATTATAGTGGGGGCGATAATTTGGGCCTCCAGGAAACACCTGCCCAAAATGTTTCGAAACCGCACCGCGTCCATTCAGCACGCAATAGCTGAGGCCCGCAAGACTAGCGAAGAAGCTAAGCATCGCCTGGCAGACATTGAGGACCGCCTTTCCCTCATGGGAACTGAAATTGAGGAAATACGAGATGCCGGGGAAAAAGAGGCATCAGACGAAGAATCGCGCACAAAAGCTG
>JBOGLB010000122.1:0-8913 GCA_050745965.1 Terriglobales bacterium
TGCACGCCGCAAGGATATAACGGCGTGTTGTAAGTAAACAATGCGGGTGGGGTTGGTGCTATACCAGGTCCTGGTCTACGCGGGCCAGGTTCAGTGCGAACCATTTTTTATGGTCGAACCAGGTTTGGTCGAGAGAAAAACCAGCCGCGCTTAACATTTTATTGACCATATCCATCGTGTATTTGTAACTGTTCTCGGTGTGGATTCGTTCTCCCGCCAGGAAATTGACTTTCGATCCTAAGATTCCGAGCGAAACAGTTTGTCGGCACCGGCTCTGCAAATGCATTTCTATTCGAGAGCAAGCCGCGTTCCAGCACGCAACGTGGCGGAATGCATTCACGTAAAAATCAGCTCCGAGTTCGCGGTTCAATCGCCGCAGGATGTTTTTGTTAAATTGCGCCGTGATGCCTTGAGCGTCATCGTAAGCAGGAATCAGGATTTTAGAAGGTTTGACGAGATCGGTTCCCAGGAGCAGGCAATCTCCGCAGCCGAGCACGTTGCGGACGTGGGCTAACATCGAGACCGCTGCGCCGGGATCAAAGTTGCCGATGCTGGATCCTAAATAGAGCACCAACTTTCGCCCGGGAATGTCTTTCAGGAACGCAAAACCTTCGCTGAAGTCGGCAACCACGGGGTGCACATGAACAGTGGGGCAGCGCGCGTTTACTTGAGCCTTCGCTTCGTCCAGCGCGGAGGGGGAGATATCAACGGGGAAATACGATGTGCGAATTTGCTTCCCCGCCAACGCCTGCAAGAGTGTGCTGGTTTTCGTAGCAGTGCCGGCGCCCAGTTCAACGACAGAAACGTTGGGGCCAATGGCGAGCGCGATTCCATCAGCGTGCGTTCGCAATATTTCGAGTTCGGTGCGCGTGAGGTAATACTCGGGCAAGCGGGTAATCTCATCGAACAGCACAGACCCTGGTCCATCATAGAAAAGCTTGGAGGGCAATGATTTCGGGCTTGAGGACAGGCCTTCTTCAACCTCTCGCGCGAATGAGGGGATGGCTACAAGCTCGCGAGCTATCATTTGGCGAGCCTTATTCCCGAGAATTGCCAGCGAGCGTGAGCCGGGAAAAAGTTGCGATATGAAGCGCGAATATGGCTGGCAGCAGTGGCACAGGAGCCGCCTCGAAGTACAAGCTGATTGCACATGAACTTGCCGTTGTACTCGCCAATCAATCCCTCGGCTGGAGTAAATCCGGGATAGGCGATGTATGGGCTGGCGGTCCACTCCCATACATCTCCAAAAGCCTGCTGCAATCCGTCGCCGTTAGCGGGGCGCGGATGGAAAACTTCATCTTCCAACAGAGTTCCCTGCGATGGATATCGCGAGGCCGTCACTTCCCACTCTTCTTCCGTCGGAAGCCTTGCGCCTGACCATCGCGCGTAGGCGTCAGCTTCGTAATAGCTCACATGACAGACCGGCGCAGATGGACCTATGAGCGACATGCCGGGTGCGACGAAATTGGACCACGAACCATTGTCGCGCTGCTCCCAGTAAAGGGGAGAATTCCAATGGTTCGCACAAATTGCGTCCCAGCCATCGGAAAGCCACAGCTGGGGCCGCCGATAACCGCCATCCTTCATAAACTCGATGTACTCAGCGTTGGTCACGGCCCGAGACGCAATACGAAACGGACGAAGCAGCACATCATGGCGCGGGCGTTCATTGTCAAAAGCGAAACTGTCTCCCTCGTGACCCACGGAATGAATTCCACCCTCGATGGGGATCCAAGTGAGTGGCGCGGTTTCGCTCAGATTTTTCGAGTCAGGCACCGGTTGCGGACGCAACGGGCTACTCCAGAGCGCGTGCTTGATGTCGGTGAGGATCAATTCCTGGTGCTGCTGCTCGTGATTTAATCCCAACTCAATTAATTCCAATACCTCTTCGCTACAAACCTTCTGGTCCAAGAGATCTGATATCGCGCCATCAATGTGAGTCCGGTAGGCGCGGACCTGCTCCAGCGAAGGGCGGGACATTAATCCGCGAGCGCCGCGATTCGGATGAGCACCCAGTTGCTTGTAGTAAGAGTTGAAGAGCATTTTGAATTGCGGATCGAAAAACTCGTAGCCGGAAACGTTAGGCTCAAGAATAAACGTTTCAAAGAACCAGGTAGTATGCGCGAGGTGCCACTTGGTTGGGCTTGCATCGGGCATTGACTGCAACATTTGATCTTCTGCGGAAAGCGGCCGCGTGAGTTTCAAACTCATCTCGCGGACGCCAAGAAAGCGCTGTTGCAGGCTCCTGGCGCGGGTTCGGGTTGAGTCTTCCTGCACGTTCGTTATCGTCATCGTCATTATTCTTCCCAATTACGTGTGTCGAACTCTCTGCCGCTTCAGGATGGAGAACGTTTGTGCTATATATCCGATGCTGGGAACGATGGTTCCGTTGTTCAAAATGCGGCGCTGCCGATTCCTTGGCAGCGAAACATTTCTTTCATCCTTTTATATGCTTCCTTAATCATAGGTACGCAAGAGTTCAGGTTCCGGTTTGCGCCGTCAGTGCTTTCTGATTCTTGCGCCCATACCGCGCGGTGCGGTGAGCGAGTAAGTTTATCTTAATTTCGCCATATTTCCAGAAAGGTACTTCCTTTGGAGTTATCTATTTTTCAGGTTGACGCGTTCGCGGGGAACGTATTCGCAGGCAATCCGGCGGCCATTTGTCCGCTCGAGGAGTGGCTTGAAGATAAAAAATTGCAAGCCATTGCAGCCGAAAATAATCTCTCCGAGACAGCATTTTTTGTGCGCGAGTCAGGGGAGTATGGATTGCGCTGGTTCACTCCGCAGTGTGAGGTGGACCTGTGCGGCCATGCAACACTAGCCTCTGCCTTTGTTTTGCTGAATATTCTCGAGCCGCAAAATGCGTCCATCCGGTTTAAAACGCGGAGCGGAATTTTGACGGTGAATCGGGACGGTGAGCTGATCTCGATGGATTTTCCATCGTTGCCGCCTTGGGAATGCGAGAACCCACCCGAGGAACTTAGGCAGGGAATTCCGGTCGCGAATGGGTCCGCGGGCCCAACCGCAGCTTTCCAAAGCAAGGGCAAGTATCTGGTAATTTACGAAAAGGAAGAACAGATTCGGACTGCGGCGCCGAATTTCGAGATTTTGAAAAAGCTGCATCCGCTGGGTGTTTGCATCACCGCGCCGGGTGACCGATCTGATTTTGTCTCTAGGTATTTTGTCCCCAGCTTTGGAATTCCGGAAGACCCGGTCACTGGTTCCACGCACAGTTCTCTTGTTCCCTATTGGGCAGCCCGGCTCAACAAAATGAAATTCCACGCGCGGCAACTTTCAAAACGCGAAGGAGACCTCTGGTGCGAGCTTAAGGGAGAACGTGTAATACTCAAAGGCAAAGCCGTACTGTATTTAACCGGAAAAATCTCGGTTTAAAGGGCTCTGATTTCTGACGGCCGTAAGATCCCATGAGCGCAACCAGACGAATACCGTTCCGTGCGCCGGACTCCACGAAAGAGCTTACTGATCTTATTCGCCAGGCTTGTCTGGTAGCGAAGGATTCCGCGTCCAATACCACCGAGTTCGTTGAGAACTCTTCCAAAATGGCTTTTCTTGCGGTGAAGGATTGCGAAAAAGAACTGGACCGCATTGAGCGCAAGGTGGACGAGAATATTACCGGCGCAATCACGGATGTCACGGAATCTGAAGCGCGCGAGCTTCTCGCATGCCTGAAATTCATCACCGATCTGGAGCGCATTGGAGATCTGACGTGGTCTGCGGTCAAACGTTTGCAAACGGTTACTTCCCGGTATCTTCCTTTCGACAAACGGGATTTGCTGGCGATGTCCACGACGTTGCAAAACATGCTGGAACGCATTCACGAGGGCTTCGTTGAGCGGGGAATCGAGCCTGCGAACTGGGTATTGCAGAATGATTCGAGGATTGACGAGGCCTGCCATGCCATGTTTCGAAGGCATCTCGAAAGCACAGATCGCCGTCCGCGAGAATATAGTACGAATCTCCTGCTGGTAGCCCAAGCCTTCGAGCGCGCGGGGGATCACGCCAAGAACCTTGCCGAAGAATTGCTCCATCTGGTCGAAGGGCGCAGCGTGCGCCATGAATCGAAACGACGAAGGCCGGAAGGATAGAGTGGATCGTCCGTTCGCTTCGGTAAAGTTTAAAGACCTCGCCGTTCTTTTGCTTCTTGCCGCTGGAGCTTTTCTGGTTCACGGCTACCATCCTGGCGTTGAAGATGCGGAAATATATCTTCCCGGCATAGAGAAGTTGTTACATCCCGAGCTTTTTCCTTTCAATGCTGAGTTCTTCAACTCTCATGCGTCCCTGACGCTTTTTCCGAACCTGATCGCGGCTTTTGTGCGTACCAGCCATCTTTCTCTGAGCATGGTGCTGCTGTGGTGCGAAGCAGGCTCGATCTTTTTGTTGCTGCTGGCATGCTGGCAGTTAAGCGGCGAATTATTTGAAAACCAGCAAGCCCGCTGGTGCGGTGCGGGCCTGGTGACCGCGCTGCTTACGATGCCCGTTGCGGGGACGGCACTCTACATCATTGATCAATACACGAATCCTCGAAACCTCGCGGCATTTGCCGCGATTTTTGCCGCAGTAGGCGTTTTGAAGAAAAAATATTTAGCCACCGGCCTCTGGCTGATCTTTGCCGCAGCCGTACACCCGCTCATGGCGGTTTTTGCACTTTCATTTTGCGTGCTGCTTTTATGGATGAATAATTCCAGCAAAGTGATCGCCGCTGCCGCCGCTTTATCCCTTCCACTCGAATTTTCATTCCAAAAGCCGTCAGCCGCATACCACGAGGCAACGCTCTACCATCCGTTCCATTACATACTGAATTGGCAGTGGTACGAATGGCTCGGCATTGTCGCACCGGTTGCACTGTTCTGGTGGTTCGCCCGCATGGCGCGTTCGCGACACCAGCGAAATCTGGAGCTTGTGTGCCGCGCGCTCATTATTTATGACCTGGTTTACTTCGCCGGCGCTTTGATGGTCTCAATTCCCGCGCGCTTCGAGAGCCTGGCGCGATTGCAGCCTTTGCGCAGCCTTCATCTGCTCTATATTCTTCTGCTGGTTACCGGCGGAGGCTTGCTGGGGGAATATGTCCTGCGGAGGCGGCTGTGGCGATGGGCGCTACTATTTCTGCCACTCTCAGTTGGTATGTTTATGGCGCAACGCCAACTGTTCCCCGCCAGTCCCCACATTGAATGGACGCTTGACTCCCAAAAGAATGACTGGGCACGAGCGTTTGTGTGGATTCGTCAAAACACCTCGACGGATGCGCGGTTCGCTCTCGACCCGCAGCACATGGCCATCCTCGGCGAGGACGGTCACGGCTTTCGAGCTATTGCTGAGCGAAGCATGCTTGCCGATGCCATGAAGGATAGCGGCGCGGTGACGATGTTCCCGCCTCTTGCGGAGGAGTGGTCCAGTCAAGTTCGTGCGCAGAGCGGATGGAAGCATTTCCAATTGCGGGACTTTCGGCGATTGCAAAAAGAATATGGGGTGAACTGGGTCGTCGTGCAAACACCAGGCGCGGCCGGGTTGAACTGTCCTTACGAAAACGCATCTGTGAAGGTTTGCCGCCTGGGCTAGTTCCAGCCCGTGCGCAAACCAATCAGAATCTGTATATTTAAAAGATTCTGTAAATTTGATGACGCCGCAGGCAAAATTCGTTGAAGCGCCGGAATCGCTCTTCCCCTACTGGAAGTGGAATTCGCAATTGTCGCGCCTGGCGAGCGAGTACGGAAATAGTGCTCCCGGACCCCACATCTTCCTGCGCGATTTCCTTGATGCCGACACCGCGCGCGACATGGCCGAGGAGTTTCCGGCTCCGCGGACCGAGGCTTGGACGCAATACAAGCACCAGAATGAGAACAAACTTGGACTGAACAAGCGCCTATTGTTTCCGCCGCACCTGGGAAGAGTGACCGACGAATTGAATTCCCCGGCATTTGTGGATTGGATCTGTGAATTGACCGGCATTCCCGGGCTGATTGCCGATCCTTCCCTCGAAGGCGGCGGATTGCATCAATCCAGCCGCGGCGGATTCTTAAACGTGCACACCGATTTCAGCATGCACCACTACCACAAGAATTGGCGCCGGCGGGTGAATTTGATCATTTATCTCAACGAGGGATGGGACGAGCGTTGGGGGGGTGCGATCGAACTCTGGGACCGCCCGATGAAACATTGCGTTGCGAAGTATGCGCCATTATTCAATCAGGCTTTGATCTTCAACACCGACGAAAATTCGTTTCACGGTTTTCCCGAACCTCTGACCTGCCCCGAAGATGTTTCGCGCAAGAGTCTGGCGTTGTACTACTACACGGTCGAGAAGAGCGGGAAATTCGCCGCGCGATCCACCAATTACCGGGCGCGCCCTGAAGACGGTTTTGGCAAGTCGGTAATGATCTGGCTGGACAAGAAAGTTCTAGATCTTTATTCCCGGGCGAAAGCCAGGTTTGGATTCTCCGACGATTTTGCCAGTAAATTATTGGGACGAATTTCAAGAAGAACTAAGTAGAGATGTGCCCGCTGAAGACGGGCAGTACTGCCCGACGAATTGCTCGTTACCCTTCAGCTCTGCTGGATGCACCCCGCGCATAATAGCTCGGAAATCCTGGCTCCAGCTTCCGTCCGCGAGAATTAAAAATCCTAAAGTTCGCAATGCCAATTCTCTGAAAAGCAAACTGCAATGTGGTGGCGACTACGCCCAAGCCATATTTCACACTGCGGCTAAAGTTGATTGAAGACGCCTCCTCGAAATACTTGGTGGGACATGAGACTTCGCCGATACGGAATTTGAAATGGACGCATTGTGCCAGGACTTCGTTATCGAAGATGAAATCGTCGGAATTCTCCAACACAGGCAGAGTCATAAGCACGTCACGGCTGAAAGCGCGATAACCGGTATGGTATTCGGATAGCTTGACACCCAGAAACAAATTCTCGAACGCGGTCAGGAAACGGTTTGCAACGTATTTGTAAAAAGGCATCCCGCCCCGCAAGGCTTGTCCACCTATAATTCGCGATCCCAAAACCACGTCGTAAACTCCATAGGCCACCATGCTCGCCATGGCGGTAACCAGGAGCGGCGTGTACTGGTAGTCAGGGTGAAGCATGATGATGACGTCCGCGCCCTCGGTCAGGGCTTCGCGGTAGCAAGTCTGCTGATTGCGTCCATAGCCGTAGTTGCGGTCGTGGACGAAGCACTTCAAGCCCAACTCTTCGGCAACTTCAACGGTTTTGTCGGAACTGTGATCGTCAACGAGAATGCGGATATCCACGGTCTCTGGCAATTCGCGCACGGTTGCCCTCAATGTTTTCTCGGCGTTGTACGCTGGCAAGACGACGGCTATACGTTTATCGTTAATCATTAATGGCGCGAATCGAAATTTGTTTTCTCTCTGCGATTATCAACCGTGTACATTTGAGAATGACACCAACCGCCTAACGTTCGCCTGATCAATATATTGATATGCCTGCCAGCATAGGCCTTCCCACGGAAAAGCATCCGGTCAGTGGCGTCAGTTTACTTTATCTGGACTTCGTAATCACAGGCGTCGTTATGACGCTTTTGGGTCCGCTGCTCCCCATGCTATCAGTCCGATGGGCGCTGAGCGACGCACAAGCGGGATATCTATTTACGGCGCAGTTTGCGGCATCCATCGGCGGGATGTTGCTATCCAGCGTATTGGTTCAACGTTGCGGGTATCGAATCACGTTGCTGCTTAGCCTGCTGGTGATGGCGGTTGGCGTCGGGGGTCTTGCGCGCGCCAATTGGACGTTAGGAATCGTTTCAGTCTGTATTTTTGGCCTGGGATTTGGAATCAACACACCCGCGGCGAATTTGAGGATCGCGCGAACCAATCCGCATAAGTCGGCTTCCGCATTGAACCTGCTCAATTCATGTTGGGGCGTAGGGGCAATGGCGTGTCCGCTGCTGGTTGCGTCGGTGCAGCGCTCGCGGCACACGTCCCAATTTTTATACGGGACGGCGGCTGCCCTCATTGCGCTGGCGGCATATATCTCGGCGGTTCGTTTCACTGCGGACGGAAGAGCGATCGTTCGGAAAAATATTGAAGCAGCGCCGGCCAAACTTTTGGAAAACCGCTTGCTGCCCACTATCGCAGTATTGTTTTTTATTTACGTAGGCACAGAGAGCTCTGTGGGCGGATGGGTAGCGTTGTACGCACGCCGCATTGATGCGCACGCTCTGTGGGCGATAACACCGTCGTTTTTTTGGGGCGCGCTCCTGCTAGGACGCTTTTCGGCGCCGATCGCTCTCCGGCACGTTCGCGAAACCAGATTAGCGACCGCCGGAGTCGCGTTGGCCGCTGTAGGAGTGTTGACGCTGTTCGCGGCGAAAGCGATATTCATAATCATGGTTGGAGCGGCAATATCAGGACTCGGATTGTCGTCAGTCTTTCCTATTAGTGTTTCGCTGCTGACGCACTGGTTCGGCGAAACGGCGCCGCGCATAAGCGGAGCAATTTTTGCTTGCGGCAACTTCGGAGGGGCAGTCTTGCCCTGGATCGTTGGCGCGCTTTCTACTCATTTCGGAAGCCTGCGAGCGGGGTTTATGGTTCCACTGATTGGCGCACTCTCGATGTTTGCTTTTTATCTTACGCAAGGAAATCGCAGCGCGAATGAACATTTGGCCCCGGCCGCACGTCCGCCTGAATTCTGACAAGCCTGTTTAACCTCTTCCCAACTGGCGATTATTGTTAAAATAGAGAAAGTGGAACAACGCAATTTATTCGAGAAAATTTGGGATGCGCATCTGGTTTGTCATCCAGATGAGCGGTTGCCGCTGCTTTATGTTGACCTGCATTTAGTGCACGAAGTCACGTCTCCTCAGGCATTCGAGGGATTGCGGGTTACGGGGCGAAGGGTGCGGCAGCCTCATCGCACGGTTGCGACGGTTGA
>JBOGLB010000123.1:0-2089 GCA_050745965.1 Terriglobales bacterium
GAACATGTGAATCCAGGCAGGCTATGGGCGAAAGCCCCGTCCAACGCGCAGAGTGCCCAAATTTAGCTTGACGTATAAATGGTGTTTGGGAAATTCAGGAGGGTTTCATCGCTGAAAAGCCGGGAGACAACAATTGGTGGGCGCTATAGGATTCGAACCTATGACTTCCACCGTGTGAAGGTGGCACTCTACCGCTGAGTTAAGCGCCCGAGTCTTTCTATTCAAACATTCGGGAGCCTAGCCGTCAACGGCAAGAGTGTCAGCTTTTTGCTATCAGGCGTTCAGAGGACTGCGGCGAAAGCCGAACGCTGCGGCGGCAAAGGATAATACCACGCAAATCAACATGGAAGAGCTTGACGACTCCGGCACAGTGGCGGATGATTCCACTTCAAAATCAGGGCCCATATACGTCGCAGAAGCAAAATTAGTCGTCGGAAGGGCGAACGTGGTCCCAAACGTGAAAAGCCCGGTTTCACCCAAAGTGATCTGGGGAATGGGCGAGAGGGACGACGCAGAGAAAATGAATGGGTCCTTGCTATCGAAACTGTCGCCACCGATTACATATGTGCCATCGGCCAAAGTAATACTTGGTACCGTAAGGAATGCAAAGCCATCTACCGTCGTATACTTCCCGGCGGTGATTGTCGTGGAGAGGAGTAGCGAGCCTCCAGAAGAAAAAATCCCAACATCATGATTGCTTTTAAGTTTGTCATTCGGGTCGTAATAACCAAGCGCGGTAACGGTCACCGGACTGGTAACAGTAAACTGCCACCCGAAGGTAAAACTCTGATTCACATCCTGCACAACGTTTAATGGACTAACTGGCGTTAGTGCGATTGAATCAGCAAAACATAAGCTGCTGAACATAATGATAGCGACGATGGTACACGCCCAAATCCGCATGATTTCAGCCCCCTCCCGGCAAGTTTTAGTCTAGCATTCGGAAACCGCGTGTCAAGGATGAGAATGATTGCACAGTATGCAATTGGTTGCACAGATTTCTCTATAAATATATGATTCTGAAACCATTAGCAGTGATGCCGCTTGTCCGCCTACAGGTTTTAACCTTCTCTCTCGATTGGGCAACCTGCCCGTGGTAGCCTAATGCGCAGGCGAGCTTGGAGCGATCTACCAATCCCTGTCGCCGTGTCCTGGATGCCGAGCGACTGCAAACCGACGAAATTATCCGAAGATCCGTCTCCCGAAGGCGCGCCGGGGCCGCCGGCAGAGCCCCCAGAACCACAACTTTCCATTCCGGAAGGGGTTAATGAGGATGTGAGCAGCGTTGCCATAGATCGTGGATTGTTAACAATCCCCAGGCTGACGCCCCATCCCAATACTGACAGTCCGCGGACCGGATCGGCGCCGTCATCATTCGGGTTGACCGATGCCGATGTCATGCTGCGGGTAAAAGCAGGCGATGACTCGGCATTCGAATATCTCGTGCAGAAGTATCGCAGGGCGATGGTGAGTTTCATGTTCCGGATGGCACACAATTCGGCCGCAGCTGAGGATCTGGCGCAAGAGGTTTTTCTGCGTGTGTACCGTTCTCGCCAGAATTATGAGGCGAGCGCGAAATTCACCACATGGCTTTATCGCATTGCCACAAACCTCGCAGTGAACCATGCGCGCGATACCCGCCATGAACGCGCCGAGAATGTTGTGAGCCTGGACGAAAAAGATGAGGACACTGGGCAGAGTCTGGATCTTCCCGATAAATCTCAGACTGCGGAAGAGATAATTGTGCAGCGGGAACGCATGTCAGCCATCCGGCAGCGTGTCCAAGAGTTGCCTGAGCGGCAAAGGATTGCTGTATTAATGCACAAATACCAGCAAATGGATTACAAACAGATTTCGGAAGTTCTGAAGTTAAGCGAGTCAGCCACGAAGTCTCTTCTGTTCCGCGCATATGAGACGTTACGCGGACAGTTGAAAGAATTTATTTGAAGGATGTAACTATGAAATGCAAAGAGATTCGCGAATTGATGCCGGACCTGGCAGCCGGTACAACCTCGATCGCGCCACAAATGGATGAGCACATTCAGGCCTGCTCCGAATGCACAGTGAAGCTTGCCGAACTCCGCGAGAC
>JBOGLB010000124.1:0-6020 GCA_050745965.1 Terriglobales bacterium
TCTTGGTAGTGGGCGCGAGGTCGTCGGCGCAAACTGATTCGAGCGGTGGGCAACCCGCTCCGAATGGGCCCGTTAATACAACCTCCGAACCTCCACAAACCAACGATACAAACGGTGCAAGCGATACAACAGACGCTACGCAGAATAACTCGGAATCCATGGTGACTCCGTCAGTGGTCGGCGGTACGGGCTCATCGCTGGCATTTACATCCGAGATGGAGCGCTCAAACTATCTGCGCGGAGGCGCTAGCGTGACCGCAGCGTACATGGATAACGTTTTGTCACGAATCGGGAATGTTGGCAGTGATATTAGCTACACCATCGGTCCGTTCGTCTCTCTCGATTTGAGCCGCCCTAGGTATCGTTTGGATTTTTCTTACAGTCCAGGATTCACGTTCTACCAACGACATTCATCTCTCGATCAGACGAGCGAGAGCGTTGCATTCAATTTTGCATACCGTTTGAGTCCGCACGTGACCTTCACAGCACAAGATAGCTTGGCGAAGACCTCCGGCTTCTTTGGCCCGGTCGCCTTTAACGGCGTGGATACGCTGCCGAATCCACTCCAGTCCGCCAATCTGACTCTGATCGCGCCGATTGCGGACACGCTGATCAACACGGCAACCGTCGGTGTCAGTTATCAATTCGGGTTAAATGACATGGTGGGTGTGACTGGCAACTCATCTGTCTTGCGATACTTGAACCGGAACGAGTCACCCGGCCTATTCGATTCAACTGGAGAAGGCGCGGGAGCCTACTACAGCCACCGGTTCGCTAACCGGAACTATATCGCCGTAAATTATCAGTTTGAAACCTTCCTCTCTGACACGGCTTCGTTACTACCTGGAACTTCGCAAATAGAAACGCGGACCCACAGTATTTATGGTTCCTATACTCTATATTTAAAGCGAACCCTTTCCATAACCGCATTTGGCGGCCCGCAATATTCCGATACGTTCGGCGGAACCATCGTCCCCCAACAGATGTGGTCTCCCTCAGGGGGAGGCAGCCTAAGCTGGCAAGGTAAAGAGACGAGTTTTGCGGCGAGCTACTCTCGAAGGATTACCGACGGTGGAGGTTTGCCGGGGGCGGTTCTCGCCAATATTGCCGACGCCTCATTTCGCGCCCAATTAACGAAGAATCTCACCACTGCGGTATCTGCCGACTATGCGACGAACACGGTTTTGGATTCTGCTTTTGTAGGTGGCTTTGGCGGCGGATTAAACGGCCATTCGGTTTCGGAAAGTGTATCCCTGGCGCGCACGTTTGGAGAGCATGTGAACGCCAGCGCTGGATATACGCACTTGCACCAGAGCTACGCTAATATTTCTACTTTTGACATTGCGCCGAACGTGAATAGCGTATTTGTTTCGGTGTCCTACCATTTTGAAAGACCGCTGGGAAGGTGAGAAAAGAATCATGCTCGAAGAGTTAGACGAGAAAAATTCAGAGACTTTTAATTTCGAGCACTACTGGGCCATTGTGCGCCGCCGGCATTGGTACTTTTTGATACCGTTCTTTCTGGGTTGGGCCGTGGTTTGGGGTGCGAGTTGGTTGATGCCGTCGGTGTACCGCTCGGGCACGCTGATTTTGGTCGAGCAGCCAACGGTGCCACAGCAATATGTTACCCCCAACGTCAGCGACAACTTGCAGGACCGGTTGCAAAGCATCACGCAACAAATCCTTAGCCGCACAAGGTTGCTGCACATTATCCAGCAGTTGAATCTCTATAGCGCCGCGAGCCAACGCTCGAATCCGGACGAACTGGTCGAACGGATGCGGAAAGACATCGAGATTCCGTTGGTGCGTTCTTCGGATGGTGGCCAACTTACGGCCTTCAACGTCTTTTACTCTTCGAGGGATCCGCACATTGCTCAGGAGGTTACCCGGCAATTAACTGACTTCTTCATCAGTCAAAACCTTGAAGTGCGGCAACAGCAATCGGAGGACACCACAAAGTTTCTTGAAAACCAGCTCGAAGAAGCAAGAAAAACTCTGGCGGACCAGGAACAGAAGGTCCGTGATTTCAAGGACCAGCATCTTGGAGAGTTGCCTGGGCAGTTGCAAGGTAATCTGCAAATCCTTGCGGGACTACAGGCCCAGTTACAGTCGGAAGAAGATGCCCTGTTTAGTGCGAATCAGCAGAACTCATACCTTCAATCCCTGATTCAGCAGTATCGCTCATCGCAACGTTCAGCTAAGGCAAGCGATGGAGCGCCGCTGGGCCTGCCGGCCATTGACCAGAAGCTGGAAAAATTGAGAGCGCAGTTGGCCGACCTCGAATCGCACTACACGGACCGCCATCCTGATGTCCGCAAGGCAAAGGAAGAAATTGCCGAGACCGAAAAGATGAAGCAACAACTCGAGGCGAACCTTACTGCGAATGCTTCGCATCCACCGAGCACAACGCCCACTGGCGCCGATCCTGCTGACCTCAGCTCTGGATCCCCTCTACGGCAACTTCAGAATCAGTTGGAAGCCAATAAGATCGAGATCGCCAATCGTCAGCGGGCAATCTCTGAACTGAAAGCAAAAATCGGCGCAGGCCAGGCTCACCTCAATCAGGAGCCGGTTCGGGAACAGCAACTCTCAGAACTTACCCGAGGTTATGATCAATCCCAGGCGAACTACGACGATCTTTTAAAGAAGAAAAATGAGTCCGAGCTTGCGACAAGCATGGAACTGCGGCAGCAGGGCGAACACTTCCAGGTTCTTGACCCGCCTAGCCTGCCAATGACTCCGTATTCGCCAAATCGGCTGAAACTTTGCGGCATCGGACTGTTTGCCGGAATCGTTCTAGGAGGGGTATTCACAGCAGGCGCGGAGTTGATGGATGATCGGCTCTATACCGAAAAAGATTTAAAGGAATTGATCCATGCTGACGTGATATCTGAAATCCCCAATATCATTACGGCCGACGAGGAGAAGAAGCGCAAAAGGGTGGTCCATCTACAATGGGTGAGTACGGCCGCTGTGTTTGCGGTCATCGCCGCAGGTTGCGCGTTCAGCTACTTCCGCGGATAAGTGAATGTATAAAGCCTTTTATAATCTCCAGCGAAATCCTTTTGAAATCAGCCCTGACCCTTCATTCTTGTTTCCTACACGGAGGCATAATGAAGCTCTTGCGGCTCTCTACTACGGCGTCCGGCGGCACAAGGGTTTTGTAGTTATGACTGGAGAAGTGGGGACCGGCAAAACCTTGCTTGTGCGGTGCCTCCTGCAACTACTCAACCGGAATGATGTGAGCTACGCGTATGTGTTCAACAGCATTTTGTCGCCCGTGGAGTTTTTGCAATATATCGCGGCGGATTTTGGATTGCGGGCCTCGGGAAAAAATAAGAGCGAACTTCTATGGGAACTCCACAACTACCTGATCACCCGCTATCAAAAGAAACTCACAACGGTACTTGTAGTGGACGAAGCGCACCACGTTTCCGCGGAAGTGCTGGAAGAAATTCGGCTCTTGACCAACCTGGAAACGGCTCAAGAAAAGCTGCTGCAAATTCTACTGGTAGGGCAGCCTGAACTCGACGACAAGCTGGATTCTCCATCATTACGGCAACTAAAGCAGAGAATTGTATTGCGTTCGCGGCTCGAACCACTCGATCTGGAGGAAACGCGAGGCTACCTCCATCGCAGGTTAGAGCTTGCCGGGTTGAGCACCGAAGCCGAGCCGATCTTTCCGCCGGAGACCGTGATCGCGATCCACCGGCATTCCCGCGGTATTCCGCGCTTGATCAACACGATTTGCGAAAACGCTCTGATCGCTGGATTTGCTAAACAATCGAAGAAGATATTACCCGGCATTATTGACGAGGCCGCTTCGGATCTTCGTCTTAGCATTGTCTCTTCCGAGGCGGAGCCGGAGCCTCTCCCCAAGGATGAGAAAAATAAGGCATTAGCGGCAGTAAAGGCCTTGTTGCAATTGCAGGAATATCTGCAAAGCACGCAATCGAATAATCTCGAAGAACTTTCCTTGGCACCTGGAGCCATCAAGCAATGAGCCATATATTTGAAGCGTTACAAAAGTCGGAGGCGGAGCGATCCCGAAATCGCCAAGTGTCTTCGATGCCTGCTGAACTTCTGCGCGCCGCAGAACAGGATTCAGAGACTTCCGTTCCCGAACTGGCCGAGCCCGAAACCGATCTCGACCACTTCCCTTCGCTCAAGGTAACTCCATTGCCAAACAGCAAACTCTTGAGCTTGACTGACACTGAGAGTTTGGCGGCGGAGAAATTTCGTTTCTTTGGGGTTCGCTTGCGTCAGTTGCAACAACTTCGGGCTTTTAAGAAAGTCTTGATCACCAGCACCATCCCAGAAGAGGGCAAGAGCATGATTTGCGCAAATCTCGCGGTCATGCTCGGACGAAAAAGGAAGCAGCGAGTGCTGATTCTGGAAGGCGATTTGCGGAGACCCGTATTGCCGGTACGCTTTGGATTGGGCAAGGTCCAGGGTCTGAGTGAATGGTTGCAGGCGGAATCAAAACCCCTGCCCAATATTTATCGCCTCGAGGGTCTGAATCTTTGGCTCTTGCCGGCAGGCCGCGCCCCTGAGAACCCCCTGGAAATGATGCAATCGAGCCGGCTTGCAGGATTGATGGACCAGTTGGGCAATTGGTTTGATTGGATATTGATTGATTCTCCTCCGATATTGCCTCTGGCAGACACCAGCGTCTGGATGAAAATGGCAGACGGGGTCGTCCTGGTCACGCGGGAAGGGGTCACCGAAAAGCGCGAACTTAAGCGCGGATTAGAGATACTAGAGCCCTCAAAATTGCTGGGGGTAGTTCTCAACAGCTCCGCCGAGACTGACCACAGCAATTATTACCAGCGTTATGCCCCTCAAGCAGGTAACCGGCATGGAGAGGCGAATTCCTTGTTAGAGTAGGTTTCACCGATATCCTCCCCTGACGGCGTTCCTGGGCAAACCCATGTCACAGTTCGCATCAAATCCATTCCTCCCTATATCGGGCAAGAAGGAAGTAAAGGCAGGAGAGCCAGTAGTGAAATCCAAGCAGTCAAAGAGTAATACGCGGGTCCGCTCGGCGAAGCCCCAAGCCGATCAAAATGTTCTGGACGAAGTATCTCTTCACAGGATGATCTCGCTTGAGCGCAAGCGTACTGAACGGTCAGGTAAGCCATTTTTACTTATGCTGGTGGATATGGGCGATGGCTTGGCGTCGGAAAAGAACGGCAAAAGTTTGCACAAGGTTTTCTCCGCCCTCGCTCAAACGACAAGAGAAACTGATGTGATGGGCTGGTATCGGACGAATGGCGTGGTAGGGGTGATGTTCACCGAATTAAACTTAGATGATCGCGACCTGGTCCTCCGTACCATGATGAATAAGTCCACCGAGAGCCTGCGACAAAATGTTGAAGCGGAACAATTTGACCGCATCACGATTTCTTTCCATTTGTTTCCGGAGGAATGGGATCACGATCTTCCAAGTCGTCCCAGTAACCCGGTGCTTTACCCTGACCTGGCGAATCGGGACAAGGGCAATAAATTGTTCAGTGTGGTGAAACGGCTCATGGATCTGGTTGGAAGCCTTTTGGCGATTGTTATTTTCTCCCCGCTTTTTATTGCGATTGCAGTCGCCATCAAATTGACGTCCAGAGGCCCGGTCTTATTCCGTCAAAAGAGAATCGGTCAGCACGGCGTCCCTTTCATGTTCATGAAATTCCGATCCATGTATGTGAATAACGATGCCAGCGTGCACAAAGAATATGTCACCCAACTCATTGCCGGCGAGGCGGAACCCAAGGCCTCCGATGAAAATGGGAATGGCGTGTACAAGCTCACAGAGGATTGCCGAATCACCCGAGTCGGCAGATTTATACGCCGGACCAGCCTTGACGAGCTTCCTCAGTTTTTCCATGTGGTTCACGGCGAGATGTCTTTAGTAGGTCCCCGGCCGCCAATTGCTTATGAGGTGGAAGCCTATGACATTTGGCACCGCCGCCGGGTATTGGAGGCGAAACCTGGAATTACAGGTTTGTGGCAGGTCAGCGGCCGTAGCC
>JBOGLB010000125.1:0-7235 GCA_050745965.1 Terriglobales bacterium
GGTATCCACTAATTGAAATCGTGTTAAAACGGTGAGTGAATTTCGATCCAAACTCGAACGTGTCAATTACCAGCCGCATTGACGGCGCCGGCGGATAGATATACTCCTTCTGAGCGATGTATTCCTTGAGAATGTCATTCTGAATCGTTCCCGAAATCTTTTTCCAATCCGCACCCTGATTTTCCGCGACGACCAGATACATGGCCCAAAGCACGGAGGCCGGCGAATTGATAGTCATCGAAACCGTCGTCTTCTCCAGATCAATCCCGCTGAAAAGGATTTCCATGTCTTCCAGCGAATCAATTGCAACCCCACACTTTCCGACTTCGCCCTCGCTGGCAGGATGATCAGAGTCATAGCCCATCAGCGTGGGCAGATCGAACGCGACGGAAAGCCCGCTGCCGCCGCTCTTCAGTAAATATTTGTATCGCTGGTTGGTTTCTTCCGGAGATGCGAAGCCGGAAAATTGGCGCATCGTGAACATCTTCCCACGGTATCCGGTTGCGTGAATGCCTCGAGTGAACGGCGGCTGCCCCGGGTATCCGAGGTATTTTTCGTAGCTCCAATACTCGGGAAGGTCAGCCGAAGTATAGAGGCGGCGCACGGGCACGCCAGAAATCGTGGTGAAACGAGCCTGCCCATTTTCATCCAGGTTGACGCCAGTGGGCGCTCCGATTGGCCGTTCTGGATTTTTCTCCAAGGCTGGCGCCAGGACATTTTCGGCCCACTCTTTTTCGGCGGGCGAAGGACGGCGGCCGTCAACAACGTCAGAGAGCGGACTTTGAAGCGAAAGATTCGGGGAGAGCTGTTTTTTTACCATAACCTGGCACTGCCCTGGTTCGATGATAGAAGAGCTGGGTTAGGCAAGTCGAGGGCAGATCGCCAGCTTTGTGAAGTTGCCTCGGGCACGCGCGATTGACAGAGTTTCGCCGGTAGCCCAAAATTATCGCCTTGGAGGACCTGAGCCATGGAGTGCAAGAGCGTGATTGTGTTGATACTGTTCAGTTCGCTGTTTGCCGGGGCACAAAATAATGACAGGGCCGGGACGACCCTGAACGATGGCGTCGCGCATTTTGCCGGTACACCTGACCAGCAGAAGATCATTGATATCGAGGAGAAACTAGCAAGATCAACGGGCTTTGCCGGTCCCGAAGAGTCCGCTGCCTTCCAGAAATATCTTTACGATGGCGAAGTTTCGCTTGTGGACCCGTTTGGCAGGCGGTACCGAATGGAAAAGGGGGATGTTGTTGCCATGGCGGCCAAACCGGATCCCGCAGATCCCGACGCAAAATCAGTCTTTAAGGTCTCCGATTTTCAGGTGGATATTTATGGGGATACCGCGCTTGCCGGCTACAAACAGATCACCGCCGATAGTGGGCACAAGAACCAGGTGTTGAATGGCGATTATTCAGTCAGCTGTCTTGACACGTTCATCAAACGAAATGGTCAGTGGTACGCTCTGGCATCGGCATGCACTCCGGATGCGCCGATCCCTCAGGCGCAGTGGGACGCAATGAAGAAATGAGAGCGCGAGGATTGCAGGCGTAGTTCGTTAAAATGGGAAGCTGCGCTTTCCCGTATTTTTTCACCTCGGAGTCGAATGAGTCCGGTTCCGGTTTATCTCCCACGCTTTGGCATATTTCCAGGAAACATAAACCGAATGGTAAAGGTGCAGCAACAAACCTTCGCGGCCATCCATGAAGCCCAAGCGGACTACATAGTTGTAGAGAAAGGTCAGAAGCGGCCGAAACGCAATGTTGGAAACGCTAAACTGCCCGTATCCCTTGTCTACGGCGACTTGAGCTCCCATGGAAGAGTAGCTGTTCATGTGATCAACATAGCCACGTAGTGTGGAGTAAGCATCGTGCAGTAAGGCGTGTGAGAATCTGCCAGTCGGGCCTTGCACCGTTATGGTTGGATGTGCGCCGTACTCTTCAAACTTTCCACTTCCGCGACGGATCAGTCGCAGCTTGGGATCAGGGTAGAATCCGCCATGCCTAATCCAGCGGCCCAGAAAAAAGTTTTTGCGCGGAATCCAAAACCCAACATTAGTTGAATTGCCTGGCAAAGCCTCCAGTATCTCGTTGGCCAATGCCGGTTCCAAAGCTTCATCTGCGTCCAGCTGTAGCACCCACTCCATTGAGGCCTTCTCCATCGCGGAGTTCTTCTGCGCGGCAAAACCCTTCCAGGGTTCGACGAAGATCTTCGCGCCATGCTGACGAGCAACATCGAGGGTGCGATCACTGGAACCGGAATCGAGCACAATGATTTCGCCGGAGCCGTCACTTACCAAAGGCAGCACGCTGCCGAGCGTACGAGGAAGGTTCGATTCTTCATTATGGGTGATGATCACGACAGAAATCTTCACGCAGAGAGGATACCGTGATCGCAAGCAGATAGGAACTTGGTTACGTGCTTATGCATGGGCAATCGTGGGAGCGGCTCAAAACCTCACTTTCCTCTTCGCGCTTATGGTCTCATCCCCTAAAATGCCTTTGACGTGCAAGAGTCCACTTCTATTCGTGAGGCAGACGTAGCGGAAGCTAGATCCCCCGCCGATGACCTCTTGCGGTTTCCGCCCGATTTCTTCTGGGGAGTGTCAACTGCCGCCCATCAGGTGGAAGGACGCAATGACAACAACCAATGGTCTGACTGGGAGGCGGCGGGCCGCATCCGCTCGCGGGATATTTGTGGTGACGCTTGCGATTGGTGGAACAATGCCGAACGCGATTTTGATTTAGCTCAGGAAATGGGACTGAACGCTCTTCGATTTTCAGTCGAATGGAGCCGGATTGAGCCGCAAGGAGGACAATGGCACGGCGAGAGCCTGCTGCGCTATCGGGAGATGCTGAAAGCCCTGGTAGAGCGCGGCATCGAGCCGATAGTGTGTCTGCATCACTTTACCAACCCGCGCTGGTTCGAGCAGAATGGCGCTTTCCTAAGCCCAGACGCGGCAGAATTGTTCGACCGTTTTGCCCGCCGGGTGGTGGAAGAGCTGGGCGATCTATGCCGGTACTGGGTAACATTCAACGAACCCAATGTTTACGCTTCGTTGGGATATGTTCTCGGAGAATTTCCGCCGGGCCGGGTCGGCGATGTTCGCGCCGCTTTCCGCGTAATCAATTCCATGTCGCGTATTCACGCGCTTGCTTATCGCTCGATTCACGCCCTTCAGCGGGACGCAATGGTTGGGTGGGCGCACAACTATATAGACTTCGTCCCTGCGAATCGTGCGTCACCGTGTGATCGCTGGGGAACCCGTCTCATCAATGCCCTTTTTAACGAGAGTTTCCTGGGAGTGATGGAGAACGGGCACCACAAATTTCCTTTCAACCTTGCCGGCGGAAACATTCCCGAAGCGAAGGGCGCTTGTGACTTCGTGGGACTGAACGTGTACAGCCGCCTTCACGTCTCGTTTGACTTGAGAGAGAGGAATCAACTTTTTGCCCGGGTATACGTCCCATCGCACGTTCCGCAGGGGGATTGCGGGATCGAACGGCCGTATGGTGAAGCGTGTCCTGAAGTCGTGAGAGTGGCCGTCGAACGCGCGACTAGACTCGGCAAGCCGATCTATATTCTGGAGAATGGGGTTCCTGACGAAACCGACCGCATCCGCCCGTGGCTGCTTCTGAACACCTTGCGGGAGATCCACGGGTTGATCGAGGGCGGCCACGACATTCGAGGCTACTTCCACTGGACGTTGACCGATAATTTTGAATGGACCGAGGGCTGGAACTTGCGGTTCGGCCTGTGTGCGCTCGATCCGGCGACCCAAGCCCGAACCATGCGAAGCAGCGGAGCCATTTACCGGAATATTGCACTAGGTAATGGATTATCCCGTGAGATGCTAAAGGAATATTCCCAGCTTGAGACCGAGCGCGATGATGTCACGCGGATCTAAACAACGAACATCTTCAGTTATCGTGCTATCGGCGCTACCAGACAGCGAAGTAGAATGCTAATTTCCATAATCAGCACATGACGAGGCAAACACGCGCAGTTGCATCTCCGCACGTTGTAAATGTCGAAGACCTTCGTCGCCTCGCCCGCACTCGTTTGCCTCCAGTCGTGTTTGATTATCTGGATGGAGGAGCGGAAGGCGAAGTGACGCTACTGGCGAACCGGTCAGCTTTCAATTCCATAACATTTCGTCCACGGCATGCGGAGCCTTTGCCCGCGCAATGTGATCTGAGATGCCGTGTGCTGGATCTCGATCTATCGTTTCCTGCGATGCTGGCGCCGGTTGGTTACAGCCGCCTTATGCATCCAGATGGCGAAATGGGCGCAGCAAAAGTAGCGGGCGCGGCCGGTACTGCTTACATTCTTTCGACGATTTCCGGACATTCTCTAGAAAATGTGAAAGCCTTGACCCCGGGCCCGGCGTGGTATCAGCTCTACATTTTGGGTGGACGCAAAGCGGCTGAAGCCACAATCGAGCGAGCGCGTAACGCCGGATTCTCCGCGCTGGTGGTCACAATTGACACTCCAGTTGCAGGGATGCGGGAGAAAGACTTTCGCAACGGAATGAGCGAGCTGATGAGCGGCAGTTTTCTATCGAAGATTCCATTCCTGCCGCAGCTATTCTCGCACCCGGCATGGCTATCCGGCTTTCTGCTCGATGGCGGAGTTCCCAAACTTCCGAATGTCGTTATTCCCGGGGAGGGTCCCATGCCGTTAATTGACGTAGCGGCGGCGCTAGCCCGGGCAGCCGTCACTTGGGAAGATCTGCAATGGATGCGCGAAATTTGGCCGGGTCCAATTGTGATAAAAGGAGTCCTCACCGGCGACGATGCTTTGAAAGCTGTGGATCATGGCGCTGCTGCCATTGTTGTGTCAAATCACGGGGGGCGCCAACTTGACGGCGTTTCCGCCACAATCAGCGCACTGCCAGAAATAGTCAAAGCTGTGGGTGGCCGGACAGAGGTGCTGCTTGACGGGGGAATTCGCCGCGGCACTGACATCGTAAAGGCCCTTTGTCTTGGAGCCCGCGCAGTTCTGATTGGCCGGGCTTATGCCTACGGACTCGCGGCTGCCGGCGAGGCGGGCGTCGCAAGGGCACTGAGTATATTGCGGAGCGACATCGAGCGTACTCTCAGGTTGCTTGGCTGCCCATCCATTGCCGCACTCGATGGCTCTTATGTGGAGATGCAGTCTTGCCGTTAATTGGCCGGGACTTCCATCCGAAAGTGGCAAGTGGACAGCGGGATCGTCACCTAACGGGGATAGCCCCCGGTTATGAATTCCTGGAGCTCATGGATGGTTTCTGCCTGCCCGGAAATAGTCCACTTGACTAGATCGCCAATGGACACGATTCCGACGACCGCGTCATCTTTCAGGACTGGAAGATGGCGCAGGCGATGCTTTGTCATGATGGTCATACATTCATCAACCGTATGCTGCCGGGTAACGAACACAACCGGAGTGGTCATGATTTCGCGGACGGGGGTATCCTTGGACGACAGACCTTTTAATATGACTTTGCGAGCATAGTCGCGTTCCGAGACAATGCCCACCAACTTACCGTGAGCGAGAACAAGTAAAGCGCCTACGCTTTCATCCGCCATCTTCTGTATGGCATCGAAAACGGATTGGTCGGGATCTATGGTAAGGACTCGTTTCGATTTCGTCTCTAATACGGCATCAACAGCGTCTGTGAGTTTCATTGGGCACCTGCACAGCCCGCCATACTAGCACGTGTTCGCCGCAATAAGATTATTTTGATTCGCAATGGAACTGCGAGACATAAGCCGAGAGAGAAGGGCACACGGGCTTACCCGACGAACCGGGGCGCACGACCTATAAGTACATTATTCGTAGGTATTCGTGCAGGGTAACGAGGGCGTAGTCTGACCGCCCTGTAAAGTATTTATCACTGATTCCTGTTGCAGCACGAATTTGCCTTTTTGGTTAACGTAATATTTCCAGTCGTACAGGCCGATACCGTATCCCAAACTGTAGACTTCCTTGTACTGGCAGGCAGCAAAATTCTGGTTGCAACTGTACTGGTAGGTAAAATATCGTGTCGGGACGAGGCCGATTTGATTCAAGTTTACGGTCACGGGAGCGGAAGTCGAATTAATAACGTTGCCCAGAGGTTGACGGACAAATGACTGGCATTGCGAAAAACTCTGATAAGTCGTGCGTGCCGCCGGGACCGCTATCGTGCCACCAGGCGCCCAAATCCGGACGCAACGGTGCGTCATGGGCAGGTCAGTGTCGAAACGTTTAAAACTCGTCGGGTCGTCCCATCCCAGTTCCGTGGACCGATCATAAATATATTGATTATCAAAGGCTTTTACGTCCCACGGGTAACCCGCGGCGCTCTTGATCCAAAGAAAATATCCCGAAGACGCGTAGTTGTTGGTGCCATTATCGGGGACAATTGATGTGTAAACCGGGTTAGCGTTTCCCGGTCCCATATGATTGTCCACGCGGGCCGGATAAGCCATTACAAAATAGTTCATCATGTCCTCATAGCCGCGGGGACATGCGAAACTCGATTGGGCCTGGCTAAATATTGGACATGCGATCGAAAATAACAGCACAAATATAAATTTCACTTCAAGTCCCCCGTAATGACGGCCTGTGCCGCGACAGCCGAGTCTTCCGCCCAGAAGCCAGAATGGCCAATAGTTCGGGCAAGTCGAGACCGACCGACGGTACTCTGCCGCTAAAAATCTTTATTTGTTGGGATGGCGAAGGCGATTAAGCCACACGCGTTGACGAATACTGGCATAGCGCGGAGTCTTATTGCAAGAATAATTTGTACTTATAAGTAATTTATGACACGGTTCGGGCACTCGCCGAACGCGGCGGCCAGATCAGTCTGATATTCGTTTTGCCGAACCCTGTAATCAGTCGCGGATACCTCGGTGCTAGAATTCTCCGTTTGAATACATTGTGAAGGTATCTATGCCTGATGTTTCTTCGCGCGTTTCGGACCCCCTTCCACTCATGAATTTCACCGATGATGAAATTCTGTTTCGCGACAACATTCGCCAGTTCGCCGAGGAACGAATTCGTCCCCGAGTAAGGGAGATGGATGAGAAAGGTGTATTCGATCCCACATTGATTCAGGAATTCTTTCAGATTGGCCTGATGGGGATCGAAATCCCGGAAGAGTACAGCGGGGGAGCAGGCAAATTTTTCGAGGCGATTCTTGCCGTCGAGGAACTTTCGCGAGTGGATGCTTCCGCCGGCGTGATTGTGGACGTACAAAATACGCTGGTAAACAA
>JBOGLB010000126.1:0-3335 GCA_050745965.1 Terriglobales bacterium
CAGTTTGACAATCTGCCCTTGAGACACGTAATTTCAGAATTCCACCCTCTTTTCTCTTTGCCGTCAATGACGTGGAGGTTCAATGACATTTCGCCCTCGCAACTATCTCGTTCTTTTTTCCCTTTTGACGATTATCGGTTTGGGGACTTCGGTCTCCGCTCAGGACCTGGCCTCGTTCGAAAAGCAGGTCACCGTCAAGACGTTGGCGAATGGCCTCACCGTGGTTATTTGCGAGCGTCCTGAGGCGCCTGTGTTTTCATTCTTCACGCTGGTAGATGCGGGCTCCGCCCAAGATCCTCAGGGAGAGACGGGGCTGGCGCATATGTTAGAACACATTGCGTTCAAGGGGACTGACAAAATCGGCACGAAAAACTACCCCGCCGAGAAGGTGGCGCTGGCTAAGGTCGAAACTGCCTACGCCGCTTACATTGCAGAGCGCGACAAGACCATCGGTCGCGACGATGCCAGGGTAAAGGCGCTGGAGAAGGCCTGGCAGGATGCGATCAAAATCGCGAATCAATATGTCATCGTCAATCAGTTTGGACAAATCGTCGAAAACAATGGCGGCGAGGACTTGAACGCTTTCACCGCCGACGATGAGACCGCTTATCATTATTCGTTCCCTGAAAACCGGTTTGAACTGTGGGCTTATCTCGAATCAGAGCGGTTCCTGCATCCGGTTATGCGCGAATTTTACAAGGAACGAAATGTCGTGATTGAAGAGCGCCGCATGCGTGTGGATAGTGAACCTTTCGGGCGATTGCTCGAGCAATTCACCACCGCAGCATTTCAGGCGAGCGAATATCACCGTCCGACCGTGGGTTGGATGTCGGATCTGAACACCTTTTCCGCCACCGACGCTTTGCATTTTTTCCATGAGTATTACATTCCTTCCAACATGACAATTGCCGTCGTAGGCGATGTAAAAGCCTCGGAGGCGATGCCAATTATCGATAAGTATTTCGGGCGGATTCCCTCGCATCAAAAACCAGACGAACGCATTACCAACGAGCCGCCACAGAATGCGGAACGGCGTGTGGTCCTGCAAGAAAAATCGCAACCAATTTATATTGAGGGCTACCATCGGCCCGACTATCGCAGTCCTGACGACGTAGTTTTCGACGCGATCGCCGATTTAATGTCAGACGGGCGCACCTCGCGCCTCTATCGCTCTCTGGTTCGCGACAAGAAAATTGCTTCCGATGCGGAGGGTTTCACTGATTATCCTGGCGTGAAATATCCGCATCTGTTCGCGTTTTATGCGGTGCCTTTGCCGGGTCACAAACCGGAAGAAATGGGACCTGCGATCCATGAGGAACTCGAGCGGCTGAAGAACGAAGATATCAGCGACGCCGAACTGAAAATGATTCGCACCCGAGCCAAAGCCAGCGTAATTCGCAGTCTCGATAGCAATGAGGGATTGGCCTCGGAGCTGGCAACCTATCAGGCTCGTTTCGGAGACTGGCGCGAATTGTTTCACTGGGTTGATCAGATAGATAACGTCAGCAAGGCCGACATCCGGCGCGTAGCCAATCAAATTTTTGTGGAAGGTAATCGCACCGTGGGAATGATTGAAACTGCTCCGCCCCCGGCAACGACGGCAAGCAAGGGAGGTGCGCAATGAAGGCCCGCTTGCTTGCTATTTTCGCTTCTTGCATCCTGGCGGGAATCGTTATGGTCCCGCGATCACGCGCGCAGGCCACTGATTGGCAGAAGATCAAAATTCCCACGCTTCCTGCATTTCATCCCGCCGAGCCGAAACGCATCGAGCTGCCCAACGGATTGGTAATTTTTCTACAAGAAGATCACGAACTGCCGCTGATTGATGGCGTAGCCCGCATTCGTGGCGGCTCGCGTTCTGTCCCAGCCAATAAAACGGGGTTGATGGATATCTACGGCGAAGTCTGGCGAACCGGAGGAACCAAGTCACAGACCGGCGACCAGATGGACGACTTCCTCGAAGTTCGCGCCGCCAAAGTCGAAACCGGTACGGAAATTGATTCTTCGATTATCTCCTTCTCATGCCTGAAAGCGGATTTCGGGGACGTATTTAAGGTCTTCGGCGATCTGTTAAGGCAGCCTGAATTTCGTCAGGACAAAATTGATTTAGCCAAAGGCGAAATGTTCGACGCCATATCGCGCCGGAACGACGACGTTGGCGACATTGCAGCTCGCGAAGCCGCCAAGCTCGCTTACGGCGAGGACAATCCTTACGCCAGAGTTCCCGAATACGCCACCGTCTCTGCCGTAACCAGAGAGGATTTGCTGAATTGGTACCAGCAGTACGTGCATCCCAACGACATTATTTTAGGAGTGGTCGGCGACTTCGATTCCGCTGCCATGGAAGCCCAGCTCCGCGAGGCTTTCGGAACGTGGCCGAAAGGCCCGGAAGATCAAAAGCCCGAAATTGAGTTCCATCCCGCAAAGCCCGGTTACTACCTGGTTACAAAAGCAGACGTAAATCAAAGCACCATTCAGATGGTGGACCTCGGCGTCACCCGTGATAATCCCGACTATTACGCGATTAACGTTTTCAACGAAGCCTTCGGTGGCGGTTTTGCTTCCCGCCTCTTCAAGAACATCCGCACCGAGCAGGGCCTTGCTTATTCGGTTGGCGGGGGAATCAGCGCCCGCTTCGACCATCCTGGAATCCTGCGGCTGGCAATGGGCACGAAGAGCGCAACCACGATCGAGTCTATTCGCGCGCTTTATCAGCAGATTGACGACCTGCAAACCAATCCTATCTCTGCGGAAGAAGTACAGCGATCCAAAGACTCGATTTTGAATTCATTTGTCTTCAATTTCGACACCCCTGACAAAGTCTTGCGCGAGCGCATGGCGTACGAGTTTTACGGATATCCGCAGGATTTTCTGGAGCGCTTCCGCGCCGGGATCGAAAAAGTCACGGCCGCCGATGTAGCCCGCATCATCCCGAAGTATTTACATAAAGATCAGCTCAAAGTGCTGGTCGTGGGCAATACATCCGAGTTCGATAAGCCGCTGTCTTCCCTCGGCCCCGTGACCAATGTGGATATTATGATTCCGCCTCCGCCGGGCGCGGCTTCCGAGGAATCGCCGAAGCCATCTGCGTCCAATCCAGAGGGTAAAGCGCTGGCCGCTAAAGTGGTGGACGCGATGGGTGGTTTGACCAAGCTTCAATCGGTTAAATCGCTTCGATCCGATTTAACGATGACGCGGAAAACTCCTCAGGGAGAATTGCAGCAGCTTAACATTCAAAGCACGGTTGCCTTTCCCGATCACATGCGCGCGGATGTACAAACGCCGCAAGGGACCATGTCAATCGTGGTGTCTCCAGGCGCAGGGTTCATGTCAGC
>JBOGLB010000127.1:0-2282 GCA_050745965.1 Terriglobales bacterium
GCGTTCGGGGGATTGGCGGCATCCGCGACTTCAACTATTTCTGCTTGTGCCAACGCGACAGTAGCTTGTTCTGCTAAGGGCTCCGCTTTGAAAACCTCATGAATTGCTTGAGGCGTTTCTTTCGCGACAGCTGCTCCGAGGATTACAGCAGAGCCGGCGGCACCTGTGTTAACCATTCGCGTGCCGGAGGATACTGTCTCGGCCGAGAGTTGTGGCTTCGATCCTACTTTACGGGCAGAATCTGCGGCAAAAGGAGAGACAGAGTTCGGCCGTGACGCTGGGGCAACTTCCGGCTTTCGCACATCCGGAACCGCAGATGGTTTTCCCGGAACTCGCGGGACGCTTCCAACTGACGCTGTCACCTCACTCAACAATTGCTCAATTGGCAACAGCCGCTGCGCATGGGCCATCTTCAGCAGTCCCAATTCGAGATGGAAGCGCTGTTCCTGGCGATATCCAAGTTCAGCATGTGTGCGCAAAATAATTTGCAAATGGCGCGCGAGATCTTCCTCACTAAACAGCTCCGCAATTCGGGAAACGCGCTGGCGCTCGTCTCCGGAAATTTGCAGCAGTGGCGAATCGCCTCCCGCAACTTTCGCGACCACGGCATTGCGAATAAACCGGACCATCTGGCGCGCGAAGTGTGTGGGATTTTGTCCTTCGCCGATCAGCCGGTCAACCTGCCGCAGCACGAGGTCGCTGGAACCTTCAGCGACAGCCTTCATCACTTCTTCCATCGCGCCGGAAGGCGCTGCGCCCACGAGTTGCCGAATGGATTCAGCCGTCAGGCGTCCGTCGCAGGAAGCAATCGCCTGATCGAGAATTGAAAGCGCGTCGCGCATGGAGCCGTCCCCGGCTTCCGCCAGCATTGCGAGTGCATCGTCGTCTGCGGGAACGTTTTCGCGCGCCGCGAGATCTTTGAGCTGATTCATGATCTCTTCGAAGCGAACCGCGCGGAAGCTGAAATGCTGGCAGCGGGAACGGATGGTTTGGGGAATATCTTCCGGTTGCGTTGTGGCCAGCATGAAAACCATGTGATCCGGTGGCTCTTCGAGAGTTTTCAGCAACGCATTGAAAGCCGCATCGGTAATCTGGTGGGCTTCATCCAAAATGCAAATCTTGAACCGGTCACGGGCGGGACGATAACGCGCGCCTTCTCTCAGTTCCCGAATCTCGTCAATACCGCGATTGGTGGCCGCATCAATTTCCAGGACATCCACGGAATTGCCAGCCCGAATTTCGGTGCAAGAGTCGCAAACTCCGCAAGGCTCTTCCACAGGCTTGTCCGAAGAACGGCAGTTTAGGGCCATCGCGAGGATGCGGGCCACAGTGGTTTTTCCGATCCCGCGATGCCCGCTAAAAATGTATCCATGGGCGGTACGGCCTTGGGCAATGGCATTCTTCAGGGTGCGTGTGACGTGCTCCTGCCCAATCACGTCGGAGAATTTTTGGGGACGATATTTGCGAGCGAGAACCTGATAGCTCATGTCGAGGAGATAACCTGATTATACGTGATGCCGGCGGGCCTTCCGAATTCAGCCGAAGGCAAGATCATCCTAAACCAAAGTCCTGCTTTCGCGTGCCGAAGGCCAGGAAGTCTCGTAAATGGCCTTGCGAAGTACGGCTGCAAAAGATACTCTTTTCAGTTGAACTGGGTAGTTTGCCCGCTTAAGGAGGCCCACCATGCAATTGAGACTGAGCACCAGAACTATGGACGACGGCGTACTCGTCGTGGACTGCATTGGCCGCATTGTGTTTGGCGAGGAATCTGCTCTGCTTCGCGATACCGTAAAGAAATTGCTGACTCACAGCAAGCGCACCGTTCTTAATTTGTCGGGCGTCACCTACATTGATAGCGGTGGCCTGGGAACGCTGGTCGGGCTTTATACCACTGCCCGCAACAATGGCGGAGCGTTGAAGCTGGCAAACCTGACGCAACGAGTTGGCGACTTGTTGCAGGTCACAAAACTGGTTACTGTTTTCGATGTTTATACCAGTGAGGCGGAAGCCGCCGAATCATTCGGTAAGGGCGTCGTCGCATAAGAGGCGGAGGGTCTATTTTGTGCGGTGTCGCACGGGGAATCTCTGTCAGAGGCTTAAATAGACTTCACCGGAATCAAAGTTAAATCTTCCACTAACCCAACTTCTTCCTGAAGAAACGGTTCAGCGTGGGTCACTCCTCCCAACATGCCGTAAAAGCGCGCCAGGGCTTCAACGCGGGCGCGAATTTCGGCTTGGGCAGGAAACAGATCTTTGCCCGCTTCCTGATCGCTGAATTGTGT
>JBOGLB010000128.1:0-8582 GCA_050745965.1 Terriglobales bacterium
GCTGAAAATAGTACTCCTCATTGGTGTACTCCTTCTGGGTGTGAAGTGGATCCTGTTTGGCTATCGTTAATAATTTCATCGGATAACAAGGCTGCGGGCTCCAAGGCGGCAGGAACATCGCTTCCGACAGCCTGCTCCACAGCAATCATCAACTGCTGATCAGGATCGGGCTGCGCTGTCATCGGGACGACGCGAGAATTAGTCTTCATCAATAGCGCGGTCATGAGGACTAAGACAACAGCACTCGCCAATGTCAATGTTGCTCGGATGGCGGATTTTTGAGAAGACCTGATCCGCGCTCGAATTGCGGCGCTCTGCTTTTGCCAGAAGGCATCAGGTTGCTCCGCAGCTTCCCGCGCAATTTCCGCCAAGGGACCGAAAGTGCGCTGTATATAGAGTTGGTCGCTCTCGACCAGCAATTCAGTCAGTTGTTCGTTGCTTAGTTCCCTCACGATTTGCATAGGTCTCCTTCACCGCTTCCCTCACTTTTCCGGTGGCGCGGAAAAGTTGTGCTTTCACGGTCCCCAGTTGCAGCCGCAGAATATCCGCGATCTCCATCAACGGCAACTCCTCAGCGAAGCGCAAGAGGAATATGGTTCGCTGTTGATCGGGAAGAAAATCTACGGTTCTCCATACCTCGGCGAGCTGTTCCCGAGCCAGCAGCGTTCTTTCCGGAGACGGAGCGTCGGTGGCATAGCCCGAGCAGGATTCTTCCGTCTGATCGAGCCCAACCAGCTTCTTCCAGAATGAGTGCCGGCGGTTCTTGCAGTGATCGCGAACCAGATTCACCGCTATCTTCAAAAGCCATGTATCAATGCGGCACTCGCCTCGAAAGCCTGACCGCTTTTGATAGGCCCGAAGAAAACATTCCTGCGTAAGCGTGCCCGCCACGTCCGGGTCCTTTACCAGAAGCCATATGACCCGGTACACCCGCCGCTGATGAAGCAGAATAATCTCGTCGAATTTTTCAGCCGAGATAGTATCTGCGTTGTCCGCTGCCGGAGTCAGGGGAGCCGCCCAAACTTTTTCCACGTTTATGTTTTCCTGCTACTACTATGGACGATTTTCCTGAAACAAAGTTTACTGGCACTTGCAATTTCCGGCTTATGATCCTGGCGGGTCATGTTCGAGGTTTGGGATTGAGAATAACGGTTGGCGTAGTTTAGCCGTTCGAACACTAATCGAGTCAGCTTCCGCTGCGGACTGCGGCCTTCGAGCCGTGCCTAATGCACGAAGAACTCGGTCTTTCCATTCGTTATCTTCTCCGCCATGATCTTGGCGTAAGCCACATAGCGTCCCGATTGCATCCACAGGAAAATGGGGCCAGATTGGTGCTGCGTGCAGCCGATAATGAAATTCTCAACCGGAGGTCGCAAGTCCGAGCCCATATGGGTGCGTCCCAGGTCGTACTGCTCGCCCGGATAGGGCATCCCCCATTCGCCAGTCTTCCTGCTGATAACGAGGGTCCAGCGATCGGGTCTATCTTTAGGTTTGTCCATGACGAACAGCGTATAACTTCCGACGGGGATCTCAATCGGACTGTCCATCGGTGGAATGACCATTCTCTCGGTGACACGAAAAGTAGTTGCTTCGTAGTCCCCTACACGCCAGCTGTCAGCACCAGATCGAGCTGCGCCGGAAGCTCGGCCAAAGGTGATTGCGCCTCCGTCTGAGAACTTACATTCCATCTGCGCCGCCCGGCTGGGCCCCAGCGATTTGTCCCCGTGGGACGCTCCTGCCAGAGCGCCCGCGATCAGCAAGATTGCAGCACAGTAGAAAAGTTTGCGTACCCTGTCGAGGATTTGGGTTCTAGGTTCCTGCATTAGCACAGTTTATATTTGAACTTTTCAGCTCGCAACGCGCCAGGTACTTCCCCGACAGCGTGGCTTCTGTCTCTGACACGAAGTCCCGTCCCTTCAGACCGTGCTATAATTTCTATTCGCCTGCGTTGTTTCGAGGTGATTTGGTGAGCTTCCCTGCGGCGAATCCTGTGCAATTCCAGTTTATTGAAGGCGAGGTCTATCCATGTCTGGACACTCAAAATGGGCAACAATTAAACACAAGAAGGGCGCGTTAGACGCCAAGCGCGGAAAAGTTTTCACTCGCCTGATCAAAGAAATCAGCATTGCCGCAAAGAACGGCGGAGACCCTGATACCAATCCCCGCCTGCGAGGCGCGATTCTCGCAGCCAAATCGGAGAACATGCCCGCCGACAACATCAAGCGGGCGATCCAGCGCGGCACCGGAGAATTGCCCGGAGCCAATTATGAAGAGTTTTCGCTCGAAGGCTACGGACCCGGCGGCGTCGCGGTACTGCTGGAGATCAATACCGACAATCGCAATCGCACCGTGAGCGAAATCCGTCACGCGTTTGGCAAGAATGGTGGCAACATGGCCGATGCCGGCGCGGTTTCCTATATGTTCCATAAAAAAGGCGATATCGTGATTCCGAAAGCTTCGGCGAAGGAAGACGATCTGATGGCGGTTGCGCTCGAAGCGGGCGCTGACGACATCCGCGACGACGGCGAAAATTGGGAAGTTCTAACCGAGACCTCTGCCTACGAAGCGGTGCTCGAAGCTATCAAGAAAGCTGGTTTTGAAGTCACTTCGTCGAGTGTCACCATGATTCCGCAGAATTACATCAAGCTGGAAGGGGCTCATGCGGCGACAATGATCCGGCTGATGGAGGCGTTCGAGGAACACGACGATGTGCAGAATGTACATTCGAATTTTGATATAGACCAAAAGCTTCTGGAAGAAGTTGCCGGCTAAGGTAGAAGCCTGAGCTCTTCTGCCCTTAATTCTGTTCATCAAAATTTAACCTAGCCCTGTCACGCAACCTTCGCCGTTTGAGGTCATCTACTGAGGATGCCTCCCCTGAATGTCAGTTCCTGCCCGCCTCCACGTCTGCATCGGGAACCATCCCGGCTGGCGTTAAGCACCAGCGCAAATCCGAAGTTGCAGGAATCGTGGGCTAGAAAGGTGTCTGCGAACTGCGCGAAAGCACTGAAGGAAAATGAGACCTTATATTCCTTGTGCACCCGCACATTTCGCGCGTTTCAAAACGTGGGAATCAGCGTCGTGCCAAACCATTTCTACTGGCCGATCCCCGACCTTTCCGATATCGAACGACGGCAATGGACCATTTATCCGCCTCCGCCAGGATGCGACCTGCGTCTGGATTATCAATCGGCATTTGTGCACGACGTTGTGGCGAGATATATTCCCGAATTCTCATTCAGAGACAAACCCGGAGAAAATGGTGACTATCATTTCAACAATGGTTTCTTTGAGACCGTGGATGCCGAAGTCACTTACTCCATGCTTCGCCATTTTCGACATTCGCGGATTATTGAAATTGGTTCTGGATACAGTACACGCGTGATCGCGGCTGCTCTGAAGGCTAACGAAGAACGGGAGGGCATATCCGGCGGCGAATTGGTTACCATTGATCCCAACCCGGAAAGATTGCCGAAGGATGGTCTTGGGGACTCAGTCACCGTCGTTCCGCGGCGGGTGCAGGATGTGGATCTGGACTTTTTCAGTTCTTTGGGCGAAGGCGACGTGCTATTCATTGATTCCAGCCACGTGGCAAGTGTGGGAAGCGACGTAGTTCGCGAGTACCTCGAAGTCATACCACGATTGAATCCCGGCGTCATCGTGCACGTACATGACATTTTCCTGCCCTCGGACTATCCCCGCCGCGCGGTTCTTCAGAATCTTTGGTTCTGGTCTGAGCAGTATCTATTGCAGGCGTTCCTGAGCTTCAATACCAAGTTCGAAGTGCTATGGACGTCGAGCGCGATGCAATTCTTTCGTCCTCGCATTCTAGAGACATATTTCCCGCGCTGGAAGCACAGTTATCGAAAAATGCCACGAGCCGTCCGCCGCTTCGTTCCCTCTGCTGACAACGAGCGTGTGTGGCCCTCAAGTTTCTGGATGCGTCGAGTCCAAACAGTCTAGGTTCCAGAAGTTTTCAACATCCCGGTGCATAATTCTGTGGAAAAGAGCGGCTTGACCACCGCAAGTAGTTTATAAAGAGTTGTTTCTACAGCTTGCACTGGGTTGGGTGCGGCACTATTTCCACGCTAATGAAAACCAGGCTCGACAAATTATTGGTTGAACACGGCTATGCCTCATCCGTCGAACTGGCGCGGGCTCTGGTCCTGGCGGGCAGAGTGCTGGTGGATGAACAAAAGGCCTTGACGGCCGGGGCACCCACAGCGCCTGACGCAACGCTGCGTTTGCTTGGCGGCGATTCCAAATACGTGAGCCGCGGCGGTCTCAAGCTTGAGAAAGCGCTCTCACATTGGAACATTGATGTTCGCGGGAAAACCTGTCTCGACATCGGCGCTTCCACCGGAGGGTTTACCGATTGTCTGCTTCAGCGTGGTGCAGCGCGCGTGATCGCTGTGGATACTGGGTACGGCCAGATAGATTTCCGTCTGCGACAGGATTCCCGAGTTCATCTCTTAGAGAAGACCAATGCGCGCTATCTTACGAAGAAACAGATCGGACCGGCTCCTGATTTCATTGCGATGGATGTGTCTTTTATCTCCGCGGCCGTGGCCCTGCCGCCGGTATTCACGGCTGCGTGGTCAGGTGAGAAAACGGGGCCTCGGAAGATCGTGGTACTAGTAAAGCCGCAGTTCGAAGCGGGACGCGAATACGTCGGGAAAGGTGGAATCGTCCGCGACCGTCAAGCTCAAGACGCCGCTATCGAAAAAGTTCGTACCGCTCTGCTGGCATTGCATTGCAAAGAGACTGACGTCATCGAATCGCCTATTCTCGGCGCGGAGGGTAATCGTGAATTCCTGCTGTATGGCCGATGGTGAATTACTTGAATAGCGCTACTGATCTCCGACTTATAAAACTCACCCACAATTTTTCGGGTGCTGCACTGGGGCCATCTGCCACCGAGGAAACTGGCTTACGCGAAGGCTAGACCCAACGATGAAGGTTCAGGAACTCCTCTTCTAGTACCATATCTACATCCCATGAAACGGATTGCCATTTTAGGTTCGACCGGCTCGATTGGGCGAAGCACTCTGAGCGTTGTCGAATCGAATCCTGAGCGGTTTCAGATAGTCACTTTAGCGGCCGGCAAAAATCTAGACGCCGCCTTTGAACAAGGACTGCGATGGAAACCGCGGCTCATCTCCGTCGCTTCCGAAGACGATGCGGGGGTTCTCCGATCTCGCCTCAAGTCCGCTGGCAACGACACAGAAGTGGTTCACGGCTGTGCGGGCACGGTTCGTGTTGCGACCAATCCGGAAGTTGATTTCGTGGTCAGCGCAATCGTCGGGGTTGCGGGACTGGAGGCCACCTACGAAGCGGTACGGGCTGGCAAGACGGTCGGATTGGCGAACAAAGAATGCATGGTGGCGGCTGGGCAGCTGATTACGGCCGAAGCGCGCCGCCAGGGCAAGCCATTGCTACCGATTGACAGCGAGCACAACGCAATCCATCAATGCCTGCGAGCGGGTCGAATGGAAGAAGTCAAGACTATCTGGCTCACGGCATCCGGTGGACCTTTTTTGAATACTCCGGCATCCCGATTCCCTTCCATTACGGTGCAAGAAGCTCTGAACCACCCAACGTGGAAGATGGGCCGCCGTATCACGATTGACTCCGCCACGCTGATGAATAAAGGATTCGAAGTGATCGAGGCCTGCCGCCTGTTCAATCTGCCGCCAAGCCAGGTCAAGGTAATCGTGCATCCTCAGTCCACGATTCACAGCATGGTCGAGTTCGTGGATGGCAGTATACTTGCTCAGTTCTCGGTGACGGATATGCGGCTCCCCATCCTATACGCGCTTAGTTATCCGGAGCGGCTCCCGTCCAATATGCACTTTCCGCTCATGAACTTGCGGCATCTCGACTTCTCGCCGCCGGACATGGAAAAATTCCCCTGTTTGCGCCTCGCCTATGTAGCAGCGGAGGCTGGAGGTGCGAAAACTATTGCACTAAACGCCGCCGACGAAATCGCTGTTTCCGCATTTTTAGACGGCCACATTGGGTTCCACGAGATTCCTTTAGTCATCGAAGAAGTGCTTTCTGAAACGCCTGCGACCAAAATTGAATCTATACTAGAGGTATTGAAAGCGGACGATAGAGCACGCCGGATTGCGCGGGATAGGGTAAAAGACTCAGGACGCGGATTGGCGTCAGCTTCATCGGCCTTGCGAAGGGAATAATACTCAAATCATGTCTCAGTTTCTTATTGCGGCAATCGCGCTTATAGCCATCCTTGGATTCATGATTTTGATCCATGAATTTGGTCACTATGCGATGGCTAAATTGTTTGGCGTTCGTGTGGAGCAGTTCGCGATCGGGTTCGGTAAACGGCTCGTCGGATTCCGCAAGGGCGACACGGATTACCGCATTAACGCGCTGCCGCTAGGTGGATACGTAAAGATGAGCGGTGAGAACCCAATGGATGCGCGTAGCGGCGATCCGGGGGAATTCTTATCCCATCCGCGTTGGCATCGCTTCGTCATTGCCATTGCCGGGCCGGCAATGAACATTCTGTTCGCCATTGGACTGCTCACTATTGTCTATATGGTGCACTTCGAGAAGCAGGTTTATCTGGATAAGCTGGCTGTGGTTTCATCCGTGAAGCCTGATTCCCCGGCTGCGAAAGTCGGCATTGAGCCGGGAGATCGTATTTCCCGCATTGATTCCATTGAAGACCCCACTTGGGAACAAGTTTCTTTCAAGGTAATGCTGAATCCCAATCAGCCGCTGAACATAACCGTCCAGCGTGGGGCTCAGAAATTTGATAAGACAATCATTCCGGAGATGGAAACCTCGCAGGATGGATACGGATCAGCGGGATGGTATTCCGAAGAACCGGTGATTGTCGGGAACCTTGAATCTGACATGCCCGCCGCGAGAGCCGGGATCAAAGAAGGCGACAAGATTATTGCCATGGACGGGAAGCCGGTGCCCTCGATCGAATCCATGATCGAGAGCATGCAACAGTCGAAGGACAAGCCCGTCGAACTGACTGCGATTCGCAATGGCCAGACCCTGAAATTCACCGTCCAACCCGTCTTGGCGAATACCGAGGATCCCAGCCAGCAGCGCTATCGCATTGGCTTTCAAGGCAAGCCAGAGACGAAAGTAGAGAGACTTCCCTTCCCCGCGGCTTTCGACAAGTCGTTGCAGGAAAACAAGACTTACGCGGTTTTGATTCTTCAGTTAGTGCAAAAGCTGGTTCAGCATAAAGTTTCGATCAAGGCGTTTTCTGGCCCCATAGGAATCGCCCAGGATGCCGGAGAAGCCGCGCAGGAAAAGGGCTGGACTCCATTGCTCGGCCTGACCTCGGGCATCAGCCTCAACCTCGGAATACTGAACCTGTTGCCGATTCCTATCCTCGATGGCGGGGTCATTCTTCTTCTGCTTGTCGAAACTTTGATCGGCCGCGACATCAGCCTGCAAATTAAAGAGCGTATCTACCAGGTTGCTTTCGTGTTTCTCGTGCTGTTCACCGTGGTAGTGATCTACAACGACATCGCCAAAATGATGCCCGGATTCAGCCAAAGACTGCCGTAGTTGATTTGATTTGTGTTGTGTGGCGCGGGCGCTCTTGCTCGCGTATGGTATCTGACCACTTGGAGACAGCCACCCCGGCTGTCTGCTCGGCGCAGCCCTACTTGGTAATTGCCGGTTTTTCAACAGATTTCACAGCCCCGGCGAACAACGTGTCAGGTGTAGAATCGCTCAAAAGAGTCCCTTTATAACTCAGTTTTTTGCCTTGCGAATGGAAGTCGCCCCATGGCGCAGCCGTCAATTTTCCCTCACGCGTCTATAGCGCCGGGTCTATCGAGTTCCCCCGCGGAGCGAGAGCGCGAATTAGCGGGACTTAGTCCGGCCCCGGATTGGGATCGCGTTCTCACCGAACTGCGCACAACCATCGCTAATGGCAACTTTACCTTAGATGCCATGCTTCAGCACATCGTCGAGACTGCGCAGATGGTGACGTGCGCGAACGGAGCCGCCATCGCAATATGGCAGGAGGATTCCGTCATTTGCCAGGCCAGGGCGGGGAATATAGCGCCGGACTTGGGCGCCAAATTGGACACCGACTCGGGCGTCTCCGGGCAGTGCTTGCGAACTGGTGGAGCATTCTGCTGCGAGGACACGAATCATGACACACGAGTGGATGCTGAAGTCTGTCGCCGTCTGGGGTTGAGATCGCTCGCGGTGGTTCCGGTGGGAAGAAAACCGGCGGTGAGCGGCGTCCTGGAAGCGTTTTCAGTGCTGCCCTACGCCTTCCGCAATGCGCAAGTGAAGTTGCTGGAGGAATTGGCAGAGTTAGTGATCGTGGCCCAGTGCCGCTCGGCAGAAGCAACTGCACAGGCGTCAAGTGAGAAGCCTGTCAGCGCAACGTGGAAGAGTTGGCCGGAACTCAAGCTCATTATTGGGGCAGCGGTGATGCTCGTCGTCGTGCTCACAAGTTGGCTGGTTTTCAGGAGAGAGCCGGGCCGCCCTGATTTGTCCATGGCGCTCACGCAGCCGGTAACTGGCCCGGCGGCGCTTCCTCCGCCAGCCGCTTCGCCTCCTGTGCCGTTGACGCC
>JBOGLB010000129.1:0-3731 GCA_050745965.1 Terriglobales bacterium
ATAATGCTCACGAATGATGCAAAAAAACACACGATTTTCGACGGGACACTCTGGCCATCATCATCGCATCAGAACGAATGGCATGAGGCTGAACTCGGAAAGGGCCAGCCAGGATTGTCACTGCGAAGCGATTTTGGTTGTCTGCATCTCGTTCGCCTGCGCAATCAGCTTCTTCAACTTGCCTTCGATGGACTCGTCTCCAGTGTGCTGATCTTGCAAGACGCCATTGGCGTCAATAGTAAAGGTCTGAGGAATCGCATGTACCGCGAATAGCGCGGCTACATGGCCAGGAAAGTCTCCATCGCGGTACTGGATCCACGTCATCTCGTTCTTGGTGACAAAATCTTTCCACTTTTCTTCGTCCGAATCGAGGCTGATGCTGATGACAACAAACGGCTGACCCTCGAAAGTTTTGGCGATCTTACGGATATGCGGCACAGCTTCCCGGCAAGAGGGGCACCAGGTCGCCCAGAAATCGAGAAGAACAACCTTGCCTTTCAAGTCATCGAGCGAAATGTGGCGATCGTCGCTGGTAGTGATTGCAAAGGCAGGGGCCATCCGGGCCCTGATCAGTTCCGGATCGCTGGCATAGCGCAAAGCGCGCTGCCTGTCCGTATCTCCTTCCGGCCTTAACTTTATGAACTGTTCGAATCGGGCCTTCGCCGCGTCGTCTTGTTTCAAGTGCCCGAGAGCTATGCCATCCCCATAGATTGCTCCCGGAAAACTGGGAACCGCAGCCAAAGCTTTCGCGAATTCATCGTGCGCTTGACCGAATAATTCATCTTTATGTTTTGTCATGCCTTCGCGCATTCTGACCAAACCTAGTTCGTAATGTGCGATTGCCAGCGCCTGGCTGTCGTGTGCTTCTGCAATGCGTTCCGTGGCCCCCAGTTCCGCAGTCTTCCAATCCTGAATTTGAATGCCGTTCTCGATCATGTTGTCCTGGCACGCTACACAGTGCCCTCCATCCTGTTTGTCGGCCTTCTTGAAATAGTCGAGGGCGGACGCCGTTGCATGCTTGCTCTCAAGGTCCTGGGCTTTTTTGAATGTTTTTTGAGCTTTAGGGTCCGACGGGCCGGTAGCAGCCTGTCCCATTGCGTACACAACTATCGTGGCTCCCATTGCGCCTGCCAGCGCCAGCGTGCGGTATTTTGATCGCATCACATTTCTCCCCGAACAGGACAGAAAATAGCATATTTTCAGGGATTCCAGTAGGGATTTGTGAGAATATCCCCAGCGTGTGGGGCTGGCCCCACCCGCCCGGCCGGGGTTTCAGCCTCGGAAATTCTCTCCTCTTCAGTCGAAACTCACATCAACCTCTGCGATGCCACCTGAAGCGGTCAGCGTGAAGGTTTGTATAAGCTGCGCGTTTTCAAAGACCGCACGATAAGACCGAATGCGCTCTCCGCCCTGCACGTCTTGCCGGACCAGTTGAAACGACTTGAGCGAACCGAGGTTCTTGTAGAAGCTGTGAGGCTCCGCTGCGAGTTCGGCAAGTGTCCGCTGCAGTCGCTGCGTCAATGCGGAATCATTGTCCTCGATCGAGCGGGGAGGGGTCAGGAAGAACTGGGCGATGCCGGCGGCCATCGCCTGCGAGTCCATCGCGTCGGTGTTTGCCAGCACAATCACCGTCAGCTCATCGTCAACAAAGCGCGTGAAGTAGGGTGCGGCACCGGGTGTACCGCCGCTGAACCAGATCGTGTCATGGCCACGGTAGTGGCCGAGAAACCAGCCGAGGCCGAACCCGCCTCCTCCCGCGAGGGTCCAGGACTTCCACATCTCGTCGTAGCTAGACGAGCGGAGTATTTTCCGGTGGTCGAGCCCGGCATTCCACCTGGCTAGATCCGCGGCCGTTGATACGAGTTCGGCACCGCCAGTGCCCCAGGTCGGACTCCACCTTGCGCTGTTCACGACTGCGTCGTTCTGGCGTGTATATTGGCCTGCACGGTTTTTGATAATGGTGCGGTAGCTCAGCACGCCGGTCGACCTCATCTCCAGCGGGGCAAAGATCACTTCGTTCAGCAGCGCGCCCAGTGGTTTGCCACTTACCTTTTCAAGGACGAGCCGAAGGAGAATGTAGTTAGTACTGCTGTAATTCCAGCGCTCGCCCGGGCGAAATAGCAGAGGATAGGAACTCATCTTGGAGACGATTGCCTGGGGTGTGGTATCCAGTTGAAACTGCTCCCACGGAATACCTATGTCATAGATGTTTTGGATACCCGATGTCATATCGGCGAGGTTCTTGATCGGAATCGGCTGCCACGAGATCGGCAAGTCCGGCAAGAACTTGCCCACGGGATCGTCCAGCGACAGCTTTCCTTCCTCCACCATCTTCATCAGGACCATTGCTATGAACGGCTTGGTGATAGACGCAAGGCGGTAGACGGTATCCTTTCCGGCGGGCGCCGAGTCTTCCAGGTTAGCAAAGCCGTAGCCCTTTTCGAGCACCACGTCGCCGTCGCGCACCACGGCGATGGACATTCCGGGGATTTGCTGTGTCTCCATCTCGGCCTGAATGTAATCATCCAGCGGTGGAGCACCTTTTTTGCCACCGAGAAAATAACGCAGCTGGACCACGAGCGGCTTCAACTCAGCGGCCTCTGCTGCTTCCATGGCGAGTGCGAACTGGAAAGCGCCCATGTGGAACCACGCAGCGACGCTGAACATCTCCCGTGTCTCTACCGATGGTGGCATCTTCTGTGCGGAAGCCGAAAGCCGGCCGGCAATTTCCCCCATGCTCGCGCGGGCGCTTGGCGGAAGTTCGCCATTGACGATTGGTGAAAACACTTTCAGTACTCCATTCAAAGACCAGTCGCGTAGGAACTGCGCCGGATCGGCCTCGAGATCCCGATTCATTCGGTCCAGACCGGCTACGATTGACTGCGGTGTGAACTCCCACGGCCTCCGGCTGGAATAAACTTGACCACCAAGAGTGAGGTACGCACGTTCGTCCGATGCCAAAGTGCACGTCGCCATCACTACTGAGTCGCCAAAATAGCGCTCTTCGATGACTCGTAAATCGCGCCTTGAAACACCCTTAGGCACAGGATGCGGACTCAGAACCACAGAGAAGTCAGCCGGAGCCAGATCAGCACCAAAGTCGTAGGTGCAACCCTCGGGAACCGCTGCAATGTAATGTGGGACAAGGTCCCCAAGCGCTCTCGGCAGATCCCCGTTGTCATGCCGGTAGGCCGTCAATGCACGGCCCAGCTCTTGAACGTGGATGTCGTCCGTCGCGGCATTTGCAATCGTTAGACACAAAGCGACTACCAAAGCAGGCACAATCCTCATGCATTGTTAGACGAGCCGATGGTCAACCGGTCATCAAGTCCTTTCAGTCGGCTGGTTTGGGCTGGTGGCGGCTGGGGGCCAATGCACTCAGGCCGCATTGTTTTTGTGATGCCGTCGTGATCGCCGGATAGACTGATTCATCTCGACGAACATCCGAATGCCTCTTCCATCCTACCGTCCTGCGTGCTGGGAAATAGACAACACGTTTCCGTCGGGGTCCTTGAACCATGCAACCTTGTCCCCGGTTGGTGAGTTCCAGATGCCCAGTTCGTTGTGTTTCATCCAGGGGTAGTTTTCAAAAATGACTCCGCGTTCCTTCAGGTAACTTGCCACGCGTTCGATCTGTTTTACCTCCCAGCCAAGAACGGTGTGTTGAGCCGGGCTAAATTCCTTCGCGGGTGAAATCCGGATCATATTCTGATCAGTTTCCATAACCAGTG
>JBOGLB010000130.1:0-4243 GCA_050745965.1 Terriglobales bacterium
AGTTCGAGGCTGAAACGGCTCGGCTCGACGGCTCAGAGAATCTTGGGGCGAGTCTGGATTCCGTCTACACCCGGGCGACAGGCATTTCCGGCATGCCATTAGCCGATGGCTATCACTTCGGCCAAACGATCGTTAATGACTACGGCCGGCCCTACGGCGAGGGCTTCAATGACGTCACGGGTTTCACCTCTCATGCGGTCGCAGGCCCATTCGCGATCTCAATCCAGGGAGAATACCAGCACGCGCCCGCAGTGCCGTCTGAACAGCCCAATACCTTGGCCGCCACGTCGACTGCGGATTTCGCCCCGCCTTTTCCTGACGGAAGGTCCACGGCAGATCGCTTCCGTTTACTGAATAGCACCATCTCTTTCAAGATAAGCAACATACAGTTTTCCTTTGGCGAGCAGAGCCAGTGGATGGGTCCAAGCGAAGCTGGCTCATTGTTGATGAGTGACAACGCAGAACCGTTCCCGATGTTAAAGGTGGATACGCCGTCTGCATACAATATCCCCTTTTTATCCAGGCTTTTAGGACCGATTAGACTGCAATATTTCATTGGACAGCTTTCAGGGCAACAGTGGGAAGAGTGTGATCTTTGTGCGAATACGTTCCCGGGTTATGTGGGAATCGTCGGCCCCAATATCTCCCCTCAGCCGTTTATCCATGGCGAAAAAATTAGCTTTAAACCGACTCCAAACCTGGAATTTGGGATGGGTGTTACGGCCATGTTTGGGGGACCTGGGCTGCCAGTGACCATATCCAATTATCTGCGGACCTACTATATTCACTCCACAACTGCCATCAATAATCCCGGAAAGCGCATCTCAGCGTTTGACTTTAGCTATCGCATCCCTGGACTCCGGAATTGGTTGACCGTGTATAACGACTCATTGGTTGTGGATGAAATTTCCCCGATTGGTTCCACCCGTCCGACCGTGAACCCGGGAATTTATATGCCCCGGATTCCTAAAATACCTAAGTTGGAACTTCGGCTGGAGGCGCTTAGGACGACCCACACAAATGAATTCGCTCCAGGTTTTGTTTATTTTGATCAGCGCCGCTTTCGGAGTGGGTACACAAACAATGGGAATCTACTGGGAAGTTGGGTAGGCCGCGACGGTCAGGGAGGCGAAGCGTGGCTAACCTATTGGTTGTCCGCACGCGATAAGTTCCAATTTCAATATCGGAACCAGGAAACGCAAAAGAATTTCATCGGCGGTGGACACCTGAACGATTATGCGCTTCGAAGTGATTTCATGGTGCACCCCCGAATGGCCTTCTCGGGACTCGTGCAATATGAAGAGTGGCGCTTTCCCGTTCTCTCAACCGTCGGGCACGAGGATTTTACCGCGTCATTGCAGTTGACGTTTTATCCACACTGGGAATTCAAAAAGTAACAAGGGCCCTGCTAAGTAAGTGATAGCCTAGTACTTAAATATGCCGGTTAGCAAGGAGTACGATGCATTCGTCAATTGGCGTAAGTGAGCCCCCGAAAGCGAGTTTTCGGGCTTCTGAGATAAAAATTAGCCTCGTGGACGTTGCAGGGAAGCGGGGGGCGGCCGCGCGCTTCCGCCGTGCAGTTGCTGCTCTGGAAGTAGTTATAGATCTCTTAACCATAACCTTCGCGGTAGCCCTCGCCTACGTCGCTTACTATGATTTGGACATCGGCAAACACATTGAATATCGGCTAAAAGCCGTCGTGGGCGTGGCCTTTGTTTTCGCGATTGTAGTTGTTTTGATGCTGGATCGGGTCGGCGCCTACAAACGCGGAAATGGATTGCTGCGGATTCGTGAAACCGAGCAGGTTTTAAGGGTTTCGACCCAGGCATTCTTGATCGCCTTCGCGGTCAGCTTTTTTACCAGCTTTTTGGTGTCAAGGTGGCTACTGCTGATTTGCCTTACTGCGGTTCCGCTCGCATTGTTCATTGAAAAACATTTCGTTTATCTGGTGGTTCGAAACCTTTACTCACGTGGCTACGGCATTGAGAAAGTTATTATCTACGGCTCCGGGTCTACGGGACGCCGTGTCTTTTCCGCGCTAAGCCGTTCGCCAAAACTGGGACTCGAACCCCTGGCATTCGTGGACGACGACGTCAGCCAGGCTGGCAGAGTGGTATTTGAAATGGGGTACGAACGGCGACGATCAGCGCCTGTGGTCTGTGGTCCAGTGCGGCGAGATTTAATCACCCACTATGGCGCCGACGTAGTGATTGTTGCGATTCCGCTGATTTCGCACGAAAAGTTTACGCATGCAACGAGCGAAGCGCTCGCGGCCAATGCTCGCCTCTCGTTTGTCCCCACCCACGTCATTCCGGCCGATTCTTTAGTGGACTATGACGACATTGATGGGATTTTGCTGGCTTCATTTGGGAGAGGATCCCAGCGTCTGGGGTACGATTTCGCCAAGCGTGTGGGGGATGTAATCGGATCCCTTGTTCTTCTGTTAATCGGAGCTCCGGTTTTCCTCCTTTTGGCGTTGCTCACTAAAATTGATTCGCGAGGTCCGGTTTTCTTTCGCCAGGATCGCATTGGGCACCTTGGCGTGCCGTTTCGCATGTTTAAATTTCGAACTATGCACGCCGACGCGCCAACCTACGAGTATTCTCCAAATGCGTCGTCCGACCCGCGTATTACTCGTTTCGGTAGATTTTTGCGCCGGACCAGTCTTGACGAGCTACCGCAATTGTTAAACGTCTTGCAAGGTTCCATGTCACTGGTGGGTCCACGGCCAGAAATGCCATTCATCGTGGAACAATACGCCGACACTCATCGGCAGCGATTACAGGTCAAGCCTGGCCTGACGGGACTGTGGCAGTTGAGCGGAGATCGTGCGTTTCTGATCCACGAGAACATTGAGTATGATCTGTACTACATTCAACATCAGAATTTTTTTATGGACGTTGCAATTCTATTGCACACACTCATCTTTGCAATGCGTGGCGTGTGAGTGAAAAATTGTAGGTTTGCAAAGAGATTCTTTTGAGTCCGCAACCGATTCACCTGAAGGCGCCCGGAAGAGGTCGTAGTGGACGATTCTAGGCAAAACTCGATTCTCCACGAGTTCGAAGGTATTCCGGATATTGATTTCTCGTCGCCTCGCGGGCTGCCGGGGTCTCCCGCCCCAGAGCATGGCTGGACCTCGTATGGCTGGCTACTGCTCGAAAGGCGCAAGCTTATATTCAAAGTAGTTATCCGCTCCCTCCTGGTCAGTACAGTAGTAGCTTTCCTCATTCCTTCCAAGTTTGAATCAACCACGCGGATTATGCCCCCAGAGTCGTCAGATGGCGGGGCACTCCTTGCCCTGCTTGCCAGTAGAGGCACTGGAGGAAGTAGTACTTCAGGTTCGTCCGGCTTGGGGGCCCTTGCTGGAAACTTACTGGGAATGAAAACGACGGGGGCTTTGTTTGTGGAGTTACTACGGAGCCGGACCGTAGAGGACAGTATTGTCACTAAATTTAACCTTCGGAAGGTTTATGGCGAACGATATCAAGAGGACGCCCAAAAAATTCTAAATAAGCGCACAACAATCGAGGAGGACAGAAAGAGCGTGGTGATCTCGATCTCCGTGGCCGATTCTAACCGTGAGCGTAGCCGCGATCTCGCACAGGCTTATCTCACCGCGCTCGACACTCTGCTCTCCCAAGTCAGTACTTCCTCGGCCCGCCGGGAGCGCATTTTTATAGAGCAACGAATGGCTTCGGTAAAGACGGACCTGGAAGATGCGGAGCACCAGTTCAGTGCCTTTGCCAGCAAGAACACCGCACTCGATATTAAAGAGCAAGGTAAAGCCATGGTCGAGGCAGCCGCGGTCCTTCAAGGCCAATTGATGGCAGCGCAGTCCGAATTGCAGGGACTCGAACAGATTTATACCGGCAACAACGTCCGTGTGCGATCTCTCAAGGCGCGGGTAGAAGGACTGCAAAATCAGCTTCAGAAGTTCGGAGGCAGCGATGCTCCGCTGGCGCCGGATGGTGAGACCGAGTCGAATGGGACATATCCAACCATAAGGGAGCTGCCGCTATTGGGTGTCCAGTGGGCTGATTTATACCGGCGCATGCGAATTCAGGAAACGGTTTATGAACTCCTGAACCAACAGTACGAACTCACGCGTATCCAGGAAGCGAAGGAGATTCCCACGGTTCGAGTCGTGGACCCGCCGGATATTCCTGAAAAGAAGTCGTGGCCTCCCCGGCTTCTGATTATCGCAGCTCTCACTTCGTTGTGTTTTGTGGGGGCCGTATTG
>JBOGLB010000131.1:0-5223 GCA_050745965.1 Terriglobales bacterium
CAGCCGAACATTCCAACTTCGAACAGCGTGATCGAAATCGTATCCGCCCGTACCGCTGCCTTAAGGCCTTTTCCAAACGACAGTCCTCGCATGTGCACAATAGTGAAATATTGGAAGGCAATCCCCAGCAGGTAGGCGAGCAAGAAGTCCACTATAAGCTTCGATCCAAACTCTCCCGCAAACACCAAACCTAAAGCGGGAACACTCGTCTCCCCGATGAGGTCCCCTAATGTGCAGCCCGCACCACAGTGAAATACCGCGACGGAATTTTGAATCCAGTCGGGACTGTTTGACCCCGATTTGTGTGTGGAGTGAGTTGAAGATGAACTGCGTTCTGCGCCACGTTCCACCGTTTCTGGAAGAGTTCGGAGATAGAGCCAAACCGCGCCGGGCCCCAGATACAACGCAGTAATCGGCCAAACCAGATTCATGATCCACATCTTCTGTGGCCGCCGAAGTTCGTCAATGCCGATGGCGGCGGTGCAAACGAAGCACAAAACGAAATAGATCCATGCCAGAGCGTGAAGCCATTCCGGATATGCAGGCACACACGCCTCCTCTGGAAGGAAATACGATGATCTTTGATTAACTCAGGTTGTCGCCCAATCAGGGTCTTTATCCCCACAACTACCCGCCGATGCTGATTGACATTCGTCTAGAGTTGAAAGAGGCTGTCAAACGGGAGTGCCGAATCAGTGGGGCCCGCAGCGTGGCGACATCCCTACGCAAGTGCTGTGCCTAAGGGTGCCGTTGTCTATGCAACCTTACTTCGACCGCACATGGCAAAATCGGCGTGGTCGGGAATTTTATTCGGGACGGGTATGTGGTTCGTAGGGAACGAGCTTTTGTTGCCAGAAATGGGGCTCATCAAGCCGAATCACCGCACATTTCAAATGCGGGCGGATGCGCTGGGCGAACATCTCAAATACGGATTAACCACGGAGTTGGTTTACCGGCAGGTCCTCCGATCCCGCTGAATTTACGACCGGAGACATTACGAGCGGCAAAGTTCCGCGCATTTTGGCCGATTTACTTTTCCTGGAACTCGATCCACGCCCCAGTCTTACCTTGGTAAATCCGCATGTTGCACTGCTTCGGCGCAACGTGGGCGAAAAGTACTTTGAACTGTTGAGGCTCGCTGATCTGGCCGGTCTGCATTGTCGCCCGCAACAGATCTTGACGCTCGTCGTACTTACTGCCACCGGCGACATCTTTATTCAACACCAGATTCCAGTTTTTCCGCTCCCGGAGCAAATACATGCTGAAGGCGCCGATTGGGACTTGCGACTTCCCTGCGGCTAGCGGAGCTGAAGTGAAAAAGAACATCGGTGAATTTCCGGGGCTCCAGACCTTGCCCTCTTCAAGTTTCTGGTTGCTGCCGGGTTCCGGCGCGTATTTGACGCTGATTTGCCTGCCATCATCGAAGGTGCATACTGACGATATGAGTTGAGGGTTTTGCGCGTTCGAGAAAATGTACAAAGAAACTACAAAAAGAACGCAACCACACGCTCTCGCATACATACCTCATCTCCCCCTTCATTATCTCTTTTTGATGTGTCGCTGAAAACGTCCATTGTCTCTATGCTGCGCGGCGACGCTCACGCAGCCTGGTCATTTTAAATACCGATTTCTTGAGTGCAGATTTCGGAGTTCGCGTTTGAGAGGCAATGTAAAAACCAGTCCCTGCGAGGATTCCGCAGGCGATTCCAATCCATTTGCGGTTCAACGAAGCCCAGAGTTCACGACTGTGTTTTTGTGCCTGGTTGTCGAATGTCCCGTGCGCCCCGTGGTCTCCGGGCACCGGGGTCCAGAGATTGTCGGGACGGTTGGGATCTTCCGGTTCATTTGTTTGCTGCGATGCGTAGCCGGTTCTTCCGAGATAGCGATCGAGCAGACCTGGTGCGATCTTGTTCCCGACAATCGCTTCCACGGTGGATGCGCCAACATACAGCTCTCTGCGATTATGATGAGCCGCCCAATAAATTGCGCTTGCGCCAACCTCTGGGTCGAAAATCGGCGGGACCGGTTGTGCCTTGTCTTTCAAACGGCTTTTTACCCAACCAAACTGAGGAGTATTAAGAGCCGGCATGTGAACCATCGTGATACGCACCTTGCTGTGATCGTGAATGAGTTCGCAGCGCAGCGAATCGGTGAATCCGGCGATAGCGTGCTTGGCTGCGCAATATGCGGACTGTAAAGGGATGCTGCGGTAAGCGAGCGCCGAGCCCACCTGAACGATCATGCCTTGATCACGAGGAAGCATCCGCTTCAGAGCGGAGAGCGTTCCGTACACCACTCCGAGATAGGTAACCTCGGTTACCCGTTTGTATTCCTCGGGCTTCATTTTTTTCACGGGAGAGAACACCGATGCCATCGCGTTGTTCACCCAGATATCAATCGTGCCTAATTCTCTCTCTACTGCCACGGCGGCTGATTCAACAGCATCGGAATCCGCTACGTCGGTGGGCAATACCAATGCCTTCCCGCCCGCCGCTTCGATCTCGCGCTTCGCGCCTTCGAGTCCATCAACTCCTCGGGCCAATAAGCCAACACTGGCGCCATGGCTGCCGAACTCCCTGGCAATCGCCCGTCCCAAACCAGCCGACGCTCCGGTCACGACCACAACTTCCTTTTTCATGATGTTCTCCTTGATTTGATCGCCTAGCAGGTTGCTTGATCTGCCCAGCAGGAATTTCGACAACTGTCGAAATTGACTTCATGCGAACGCGACCAATTTGCTTAGATGCCAATGCGGACTACGCGAGCTGGAAACCCGGGAAGCTGCGGAACGGTATTCCTGTCTAAGGCAGCGGTAGTTTTACGTCTGATAAAGACAAGCAACTGCGGGATCGGTTAAGCGGATGGACGCACCCACTGCGGGCCGAGTATACATTTACATGTTTGCTGCGCGGTGCCGCGGGCAATTCACCTTGGAGTTTTTTTCACAACCACGTCCGCATTTGACGGCTTCTTCGAACTGGAAAACGACATTTTCCAACACGGCCCTTAGACGGTCTCATGAACTCACTATAAACTGGAACCCGTCAGGGGCAGGATAAACAGCAACGACGGCGCAGGAACCTGTAAGGATATAACCCGATGAGTCCAAGCGAGACGATTGAGTTTCTGTTGTGGCTGCTCATTGCGGCCTCGACCATTGCGGTTCTCGCGGCTCGATGGAGAGTCCCTTATACAGTCGCTCTGGTAATTGGAGGACTCCTGCTTGGGTCATTCCGTTTGCCGGTAGTGCGGGACCTTTTCCATCACAGTCCTGATTGGCTGACCCCAAACGTTAGTTTGGTGATTTTCCTTCCCGCGCTTCTGTTTGAAGGCAGCATAAAAATTCGATTCTCTCAGTTGCGCGAAAATCTGCTGCCAATCACACTGCTGGCAACGGTGGGGGTGTTGGCGGCCACAGGAATTTCCGGCCTCGCCGTCCATTGGGTCCTCGGAATTCCACTTCTGGTTGCGTTTGTCTTCGGCTCCATCGTCTCGGCAACCGATCCAATTTCAGTACTAGCGATTTTCAAAGACATGCCGGTCGAAAGGCGGCTCTCGGTAATTGTGGAAGGAGAGAGCCTGTTTAACGATGGAACCGCAGTCGTCCTTTATGGAATTTTGTTTGCCGCAGTTGCGCAATCTCAACTCAGCATCCTCGCCGGTCTACAAAAGTTTGTGGTTGACGTTGCGGGCGGCATCGCGATAGGCGGGCTTCTGGGATTCGGATCCAGCAAAATAACGCAAAGAATTGACGATCCCCAAATCGAAATTACACTTACAACTATTCTCGCCTACGGCGCTTTTTTGTTGGCCCAATCGGTGCATGTGTCGGGAGTGATCGCCACGGTAACGGCGGGTCTCGTCCTGGGGAATCTCGGAGTGCAAAGAGGGATGAGTTCTCGGACCCGGATTGCCCTGTGGTCATTCTGGGAGTATGCGTCGTTTCTAATTAATTCAATTCTATTTCTTCTTATTGGATTACAGGTACGCGTGCTCGACCTCTTGCATGCCTGGAAGGCGACGTCTCTTACCATCGGGGCAGTAGTTGTCGCGCGCATGTTGGTAGTGTACGGACTTGTTCCATTCAGTAACTTGCGTCCCCCGAAAATCTCTCTTCGCTGGCAGCACGTTCTCGTATGGGGAGGAATGCGCGGAGCGTTATCGCTTGCTTTAGCGTTGAGCCTGAATCGCGACTTCCCATATCGTGAAGAGTTGTTGACTATGACTTTCGGAGTTGTAGCGTTCACCATCATCGTTCAGGGCATCACGATCAAACCCTTGCTTCGCCTGCTCGGCACAAGCCTGCCGCTCGAGGACGATTACTCTTGCGCCCGGGTTCATCAAATCGCAGTAGCTTCAGCCCTTTCCGAACTGGACGATATGCACCACAGATACCTAATCTCGAGGCCCAACTATGACCGGCTTAAGGCCGACCTCGATGCGAGCCTTAGCAATGCCAGCGACACTATCGAAGTCGTCTTCAAAGAAAATCAGGACCGCCTGTCCGATGAATTTGAGATGGCTAAGAGACGATTGGTCGCGGCTGAAAAAAGTTCGATTGAACAGGCGTTGCATGACGGTCTCTTATCTACCAAAAGCGCTTCCCGTATGTTCGATCAGGCAGAGAGAAGCTTCGATGGCCGGAAAGAAACGCCTCAAGATTTAAGCCGTAACGCTAAACTAAATGCTGACAACGCTCGAGAGGGATCATGAAAGCTCCAACCAGCAAAGTTATGGTATCGGATTCCGCCACACGGCGACATTTCCAAAAAGGAAGGCTTTGCTCCCAGTCCCGGTCAAGGTATAGTGTTCCTGTTTTACGCAATGTCTCAGGGCATCTCGAACATCTAAGTCATACTATGAGTGCCCTGGCAGAAATGGGAGGAGTCTCCGTGCGCGCCCGGATACTCATTGCCGACGATAGTCCTTTGGTCAGGAAATCCATTCGCCGCCTTCTGGAGAGTAATCCAGAGTGGGAGGTCTGCGGTGAAGCCGCCAATGGCCAGGAAGCCATTGATCAGGCAATGGTGCTGACTCCCGACATTATTGTGCTCGATCTCGTCATGCCGGTGATGGATGGATTGCAGGCGGCTCGCCGCATGGCGGTGATTGCGCCCAAAATTCCAACCGTTATGCTCACCATGTACGCGTCGGATCAACTTCGTACCGAAGCATCAGAAGTCGGGGTTCAGAGCGTCATATCAAAATCTCAAAGTTCTTCAC
>JBOGLB010000132.1:0-3587 GCA_050745965.1 Terriglobales bacterium
GTTGTAATTGCCAGATCAAATAGGGCAGCACCGTCAGCGAAAGAATCACCACGGCATGAAATAGATTGCCCTGAACGGAAGGCCAAAGGGCGAAGTCCATGCGGATATGTCCGAATCCGCCAGGGACCCCTGTGCGACTCGCGTGAACCTGGGCAGAGCCTCCCATCCATGCGATCAGAACTAGGCCGGCAGTGGGCCAAACTGCTTTCAATCTTTGGCGGGCTGCCACGACTTCGATTCCCCAACCGATCAAAAGGGGTGCAGCGAAATAGAACAATCTGCCGAGCTGAAAATAGAAAATTGCTAATTCCTCTCTTGTCCCGAGTCCATTTATTCTGACGAAAGGCGTATCACTGCCTGGCAAAAAGATTTTCCAACCAAACCACAAAATCAAACAGGCTATAACGTAAGCCACAGCCAGCAGACAGAGCGGCGCTAGACCGAACATCGCCCAAGGCGCACGAACGCACCATGCTCGGAGCGAGGATTGAAACCGGCGCTGCTCTATCATCGCCTTGGCGAGAGCGTCAATGCCGCCGAGCCGGCTGAGCGCCGCGGACTCCGCATCCTCTCGGCTGCTGCCCCCGCGCTCCTCTTCCGCTGTCAGGTCGTCGAAATGATCGGCAAGTTCGTTCAAATAACGGCGCACATGGCGCGGCGCGACCCCAGCCCGCAGCAGGCGTTCGCGAAGTTCACGGAATGACTGGTGCATGGTGTTCTCCGGTCAGCATCTTTTGGAGCGGTTGTCAGATGAGTCCAAGCCTGTGACAGATCAGCCAGGCGATGCGGCCCGATACGGGTTACAGAATAGTAGATACGGCTACGGCCGTTACGGTCTTGCGCCGCGCTTCAGAGCTCCGTCGCGTTCCAGCCCATGCAGTACGGGATAGACCACACCTTCTCCGACTGCGATCACCTCGCTGATTACGACAATCGTCTCAGGGTTGCAGTGAGGTCAATGTCACTTGTAGCGAATAATTCACTGAGCGGCTTTTCGCATCGAATTTACGAACTACGTAATCCTTCGGCGTTATCTTTGGCAAAGGCGACGTAAAAAAGCGATTAAAAAATTTGTCCGCAACGTCGGCGCTGTAAGGCCGACCGCGCAAGTCGTCCCACGCAGATAACAGCAGGCGCCGGTCCTCCTCTTGCATACCGTCTGCGGTAAGCTGTCCAAATCGGAATTGGGCGCCTTCGTCCACATCTATCAGGAAGGAGATCGTTCGAGCTTCCTCGTTGATTTGCGGAGTCGGAATACAGGTAAAATTTATGTAGCCTTTTGAGTAGTAGAGTTTCCTTGCCGCATCCAGACCGTTTGCTATCTTAATTCTGCTGAGCCAGTCCCCGCCCCGAAAAGGAACCAGTTTCGCCAGTTCAACTTGGGAGAACACTGTGACACTCACCCACGAAATGTTGGTGAGACGGTACCGTGTTCCGGGATTCACTCGCAAGAGCAGGTCAACTACATTTCTGCCTTGACCGCGAACTGGAACCGTCTCCTCAGATACCTCGGGTTTGAAGTATCCCTCATCTTCATACACTTCCCGGAGCAGTTCCTCCACCATTCCCTGGTGAAAGTCTGGACTTTGGGGCTGGGAGAATCTCCAGCCAGCCCTGCGGAGGCTCATCATTAACTTCTGTCGCTCTGACGGCAGCAGCGGAACAGGGGTTCGGAATCTCAAGGCTCTGACCTTCACCATCCCCAACGGCTGATCTCTCGACGCGGATTCGCCACCCGCGATGCAAACCTTCGGCAGCAAAAGAGTCGAAACCAGGATAGAAATGTAAATCAGAGAACGCGCCGGCATCGCCACACCACGCAGAAATTATATCTCCGTTGCGCGCTATCTCGACATTCCATATTGCCCGGCTACATTAGGGGAGCCGCGTCGCATAAGCGAGACCCGTCGTGCAGGGGCTCTCCGGAATCGTCCTTCCCCTCATGGGCGGTGACCAGCTTCTTCCTTTAGAATGATTTGCACAGTAGAATCATTAAACCGCGATGTCACAATTCGTTCACCTCCATCTACACACTGATTATTCAATGCTCGACGGCGCTTGCGACGTGGAAAAGCTGTGCCAGCGGGTCAAGCAGATGGGGATGCCTGCCGTCGCCATGACCGATCACGGAAACATTTTTGGCGCGGTGCATTTTGTGAATGCCGCGAAACAGGCGGGAGTTAAGCCGATTGTGGGCTGCGAACTGTACATTTGCAAAAAGGATGACCACAGGATTGACCGCACTCCTCCCGAGGGCGATACATACAATCATTTGCTTGTGCTGGCGGAGAACGAAGAGGGATATCGCAATCTGACCAAGATTACTTCGGAAGCATCTCTGCATGGCTTTTATTACAAGCCACGGGTTAGCAAGAAATTTCTGGCGGAACATTCAAAAGGCCTGATCGCTCTTTCGGGATGCCTGAAGGGTGAAGTCGCCGAATATCTGATGGAAGATAAATACGAAGCGGCGCGCACGGCGGCTTCGACTTACCGCGACATTTTTGGCAAAGACAATTTCTTCCTTGAAATTCAAGATCAGGGATTGGAGATGGAACACCGCATACATCCCAATCTGTTTCGCCTGGAAAAAGATCTTGGAATGCCGCTCATCGCCACCAATGACAGCCATTACCTTTGTGAGGATGACGCGCAGGCGCAGGATGTGATGCTGTGCATTCAAACCGGAAAGTCTATTCAAGATACGAACCGGATGAAGTTTCACGGCACTGATTTCTATGTGAAGAGCCATGAGGAAATGAGTCGGGTGTTTAAGGATTCCCCCGATGTGCTTTCACGAACCCTGGGCATAGCGGAACGTTGCAACCTTCGGCTTGAAAAGGTCGGTAACCCATTTCCACATTTCGAGGTTCCCGCGGGATTTACGCTGGATAGTTACTTTGAACACATAGCGCGTGAGGGATTTGCGAAGCGCCTTGAAGTTTTATCTCAACCAGAGCGGAAAGCCCGGTTGAAGCACAGCTTTGCGGAATATGAACAGAGGCTGGCGCGAGAAATAGATTGCATTCAGCAGATGAAGTTCTCCGGCTATTTCCTGATTGTTTGGGATTTTATCCGTTACGCCAAGGAAAAGAATATTCCGGTTGGACCCGGACGGGGTTCGGCGGCGGGATCGCTCGCGTCATATTCGATGGGCATTACGGACATTGATCCGTTGCACTATGAACTTTTGTTCGAGCGCTTCCTGAATCCGGAGCGTATTTCGATGCCGGATATTGACATTGATTTTTGCATGAACCGGCGCGGCGAGGTCATTGATTATGTGACTCAGAAGTATGGCCGCGAAAACGTCGCTCAAATCATCACGTTCGGAACCATGGCGGCGAAGGCGGCAATCAAGGATGTGGGCCGGGCAATGGACATTCCATACGCCGACGTTGATCGCATCGCGAAGATGGTCCCCACGACTCTCAATATCAAGCTGGAGCAGGCAATCAAGGATTCCCCCGCTTTGCAGCAGGCCTGTGACAGCGACGCGCAGATACGGGCATTATTTAATACGGCGCTGAAGCTCGAAGGGCTGGTGCGCAATTCCGGCGTGCATGCCGCTGGTGTGGTGATCTCGC
>JBOGLB010000133.1:0-11815 GCA_050745965.1 Terriglobales bacterium
AATATATGCAGGCAATTCAGGATCAGCAAGAAATCATGGGGGCAATCGCCGATATGGTGATTGAAACTTACGCCATGGAATCGGCCATACTCCGAGCGCAGAAAATCGCTAGCGCTAGCGGAGAGAATGCAGCCGCATTGCCGATTTCCATGACCCATGTTTATTTGTCGCAAGCAATGGACAAAATAGAATCCGCTGCCAGGAAGATAATTGCGGCGGTAGCCGAAGGGGATATGCTGCGCACTCAAATGGCAATTCTTCGCCGATTTTCGAAACGGGAGCCGTTTAACACAATCGAGCTACGCCAACAAATCGCGCAGAAGGTGATTGCACGGGGAAAGTACAGTCTGAGTTAAACTTTGTGGCGCGGGCACCCTCGCCCGTGATATCGCGATCGCACATTCAGGAACATCCATTTACATTTTTTGAAGGGGTCTTCTATCCGCTTTTGAAGGAATAGGATTTTGGTCGGGCGGCGACGATCATACAAACCGCGCGGCCTATAATCTGAAGAATGCGAATCCGACGGTTCAATGGCGCGGCTTATTCTTTTGTCTTTGCTTTGCTTGCGTTTTGTTCCGCTCCTGCTTTGGCCCAACAAGGGGCTGCCACCGGTCCTCCTCTAACGATAAAAACCACGAACCTTCCTAAAGGCTATTTGCAGCAGTACTACCGTCTTGAAGTCCACGCGGAAGGGGGCATCACGCCGCTGAAGTGGAGTTTGACAAGCGGCGCATTGCCGGCGGGAATTCAGTTGGAACCCGATGGCGTGCTCAGCGGCGTCCCAACCCAGACCGGAGAGTTCTCGTTTTCCGCGACGCTGACCGATAGTGGCATTCCGAGGCAGCACATTACGCAAGAGTTCAATCTTCTGGTCGTTACCCCGCTGGTTGTGCGATGGAGCCGTCCCCCAAAGGTCACTGCCACGCGAGTGGACGGAGCAATCAAGGTCTCCAACCAGACCGGCGAGGATTTTGATTTGACGATGGTCGTGTTGGCGGTGAACGAGAATGGACGCGCTACCGCGATCGGGTATCAGCATTTTCCGCTGAAACGCAATACGCTTGATTTCGAAATCCCGTTCGGAGAGAGCCTGCCGTACGGCGCTTACAACGTTAACGTGGATGTGATCGCCGAGGTTGCATCTATCAGCAGCATTTTTCGTGGCCGCCTTATGGCGAATGTAAGAATATTGCAGGCTCCATGAGCGGGAGGCATTGATCGCGTTCCCCGAAATGCGGAAAGGCAGGTGAGGACACCTGCCTCTACGTGTTCTCGTCAGTGGATTAATCCTCTTTGGGGGAGGGCGCATCTGAGCTTCATCCACGGGCGATGCGAAGCGCGAAAAAATAAGAATCCAGAGGTGGTGTTGGGATCATTCGTCTCGGCCAGTAGCTCGCTTTAGACCCTCGCCGACCTGCCATCGTTGCTTCCTTGCGGATGCTACGCGCGATCTGTTGCTCGGGCTCCGGGCTTACCGCCAACCGGATAAACCAAACCAACGCCTCGGGATTCTATCTTGCCTTTGACGGGTCTTCCTGTTCGCCTCAACCAGCACTTTGCTATAGACCCTCGCTAACCCTCCCTCATTCATTTCGCAATGTAGAGGGTGACTTCGCTTTAGCCCCGGACGCCGCACCAACTGGAAAAACATCAGAAGGTGTCAAAGAACGATTATGGTTCTACTCTTCTTCGGCGCGGAGTCAATTGAAATCGGAATCTTTTATCTGCTTACTTTTCAATTGGGTGCAAGCGGTTCACAGGCCTGTGTCGCGCCTGTGGTGCACGATCAGAAATCCTTTGAATCGCGTGATCGCCAGCTCCGCATAATTCCGTGCGAGCCTTTACATTTTTGCGGAGAGAGGATTGCGACGCCAAACTCGATGAACTGTGAATATCGCTGCAAAAATGGCTGCCGTCAAGGCTTTCGTTCGCCATACGTTTTTCGGAATCATCCGCTGCCAGCTACGTCTCGATCCGGAGATTGGGTGTTTCACGGGAACCGATGTTCCAAAACGAACCATTTGGGGTTTACTCCCGTTGCCCGCGCCAGTGCGTCCCTTTTTCTGATATTCTCATCAGCTTTACCTCAGAGGTGAATCGTGGAGAGCCGGGGAGCGAAATACCATCGTGGACGTTTGGGGGAAGCCCTGCGGGAAGAGCTACTGGCAATTCTCGAAGGGGAACTTGGTGACCCGCGAATCGGACTGGCCAGCGTCAGCAGCGTGGCTCTTGCCGACGATTCCCGGTCCGCGAGAGTTTTTGTCACCGTGGAAGGCGATGACGCCGAAGCCGAACGTACGCTGGACGGTTTAACGGCAGCAGTGGGATTCATTCGCCGCGAAGTGGCTGAACGACTTCATCTTCGCCGCGCCCCGGAGCTGTATTTCCAGGTTGACCGGTCAGGACAGCATGTCGCTCGAATTGATCAGCTTCTGAAGCGAGCGCGCAAAAAGAAAACAGGATAAAGAGTCTTTCCAACCGGAGCACGCATATGTTGAAAGAGGTGCTGAAACAGATTGAGCAGCGCAACCGGTTTGTGCTGACCTCGCATGCGCGTCCCGACGGAGACGCGATTGGCTCGGCCCTCGCCTGTTGCCAAATTCTGCGCTCGATGGGGAAAGAAGCCGACGTGGTTCTGAGTGATGCCGTACCGCGTATTTACCAATCGCTGCCCTTTGCCGGAAAGGTGGTGCAAGCGGAACGTGTAAATGGCGACTATGACGCGGCAATCATTCTCGAGTGTGACAGCGTTCAGCGCACCCGGCTGGAGGGTTTTGAAAACCAATTTCTAATTAATATTGACCACCACCTGAGCGGACGTCCCTTCGGCAACGTGAACTGGATTGATCCCAAAGCCGTAGCCACGGCTGAAATGGTGTATCGCATCGCGCGAGAAGCTGGCATCGCCGTATCTCCCGAAATTGCAACGTGCCTCTATACCGGAGTTCTGACTGACACGGGGTCGTTTGTGTTTGAAGGGACGAACGAACGCACATTTGCGCTGGCGCGCGAGCTTGTTCTGGCAGGCGCTGATCCCGCGCAATGCGCCCGAAACGTTTACTTCGGACACTCCACGGCGAAGATGCGCCTGCTTGGCGCCGCCCTTTCCCATTTGGAGCGTGAAGGTTCTCTGGCCTGGTTTTGGATCACTCAGGCGGAGATGGAGCGATTCAATGCGAAGGAAGAAGATTGCGAGGGGCTAGTAAACTACGCGCTTTCGATTTACGACGTGCAGGTGGCAATTCTATTGCGCGAACTCGCGGATGGACGCATTCGAGTCAGCCTGCGCAGCAAAGGTGAAGTCAACGTGGCGCTGGCAGCCCAGCAATTCGGCGGCGGCGGCCACGAATGTGCCAGTGGATGTTCTCTAGAAGGCCCGCTCTCGAATGCTTTATCGCGAATTTTGGCGCTGTTCCGCCCTTCCCAATCCATACAATAATCCCCATGCATATTTCATTCGCTCGGCAAGTCACGTCCTTTATAGGCGCCCTTTTAGTTCTAGTCGGATACATCGGCCATCAATTGAAATGGATGGACTCCCGCAGGTTTTCCTATAACGCTCTGAACGCTATTGGGTCGGGCATCCTCGCTTACATCGCCTTCAGTCCGTTTCAAGTCGGGTTTGTAGTGATGGAGGTCACCTGGGTCGCGGTCAGCCTTTACGCGTTGGGGCGAAGCTGGAAAACGGAATGAGCCCGGACTCCGCCGTGAAGTTGGAATCGCCTTCGCGGGTGGCCACCGATATTCTTTTTCTCGGCGGATTTTGCGGCTTCTTCTTTTTCTTTGGACTCGCATACTTCGGATTGGTCGGCGCCGACGAACCTCGCTACGCCCAAGTCGCGCGTGAAATGCTGAGCCGGCATGATTGGATCACTCCTACCCTTGGCGGCAAAGCGTGGCTCGAAAAACCGGTCCTCTATTACTGGCAGGCGATGGTCGCCTATCGCGTTTTCGGGGTGAGTGATTGGGCTGCCCGGCTGCCTTCCGCAGTAGATGCCACGATGATGGTGGTCGCGGTGTATGCGTTTCTGCGCCGCTTCCGGCCCGGATTCCACCTCGACGGAGCGCTTATTACTGCATCATGCGCTGGAGTAATTGGGTTTGCCCGTGCCGCTTCGACCGACATGCCTCTGGCCGCGATGTTCACAATCGCGATGCTGGCGTGGTATGCATGGTACGACAGTCGAAGCAGAACCTATCTGGCCCTGTCGTATTTGTTTTTAGGGTTGGGAACGCTCGCGAAGGGACCGGTCGCGATTCTCCTGGGGGCATTGATTGTTATATTTTTTGCAACATTAAAGCGCGAATTTCGACTCTTGCGGCAAACTCTCTGGATACCGGGAATCATTCTCTTCCTTGCGGTTGTTCTGCCGTGGTACGTCGCGGTGCAAATTAAAAATCCTGAGTTCTTTCGAGTATTTATTCTCGAACATAATTTCGCGCGCTTCGGAACGAATCTCTACCACCATTCAGAACCTTTTTGGTATTACCTGCCGGTGGCGCTTTTGGCACTCATTCCATGGACGGTCTTTGTAATCGTGGCGCTGACGCAGGGCGTTCGTGATTGGTGGCGGGAGGGGCGAGACGTCGAATCGAGTGACAGCTTTGGCTTGTTCCTGCTGATTTGGCTAATCGTTCCAATTTTGTTTTTTTCGATTTCAAAATCAAAGCTTGCGGGATATTTACTTCCGGCCATTCCTGCGGGTGCATTGCTGGTGGCGGAACATGTTCGGAAGCGCTATGCAGAAAAAAATCGTGCGCTTCTCTGGCGGAGTATTGTCCATGCGATTGTGGCCAGCGGCATTTTAGTCCCCGCGCTGATGATCCAATACATTTTGTTGCAACATAGCATGCCATGGAGCAGGGCCGTTGTACCTGTGACGTTTGCGGCGGTATGCGCGATCGCAATCGCTCTGATGCTGAAAGTCTCCGGCTTGCGCATGCTTCGCTTTGCAACTTTGATTCCGGCGGTGGTGGTCGTTGGAGTGGTGCTTCGGTTCGGCTCTCCTTCCCTCGATGTTTCGCTTTCGGCCAGACCGTTGGCAAACGCAATCCTAGATCTCCAGCCCAAACTTGGGAATCGGTTTGAGGTCATGCCGGTCGCGGTCTTCGAAGCGCCCCGCGAAACGGAATATGGGCTGGGTTTTTATCTCAACCGCACCATCTCGCGCTACGAACGGCGGCAGATTCCGGAGGGGGAACACTTGGTTGTCGCACCTGAGGGATCGCAAACAGTGGTGGCAAGCAGCGTTCCTGGCCGTCGGGTATCTTATCTCGGGACCTTCGCGCCACAAAAGTTAGACTATTTCTGGGTAAGTGCGAGAGGTAATCTGCTGGATTGAAGCTTCTGGCTGGTGTTTTCAAACGCATCGCTTCGATGACGCGATTCGCAGCCAGTAGCTAGAAACCATTGGCCTCCGCTACACTCGCTTTTGGCCACACACCTTAATCGCGCTGTCCTTAGGAGTCCTTTGGAGATTCTCGACCTCAGGCATTTTTCTTCAGGCGACCTGCGTCCGCTTCTCGAAGAGGAAATCGAGGTCTGGGCCAAGCTGCTTTCCTGGGACTACAGCGGTTCGGCTGAGATGATTCTGCGCTACGTAGACGCCAGAATTCTTCCGGGCTATGCCGCGATCGAACGAGGCCGCATCTGTGGATATGCCTTTTTTGTATATGAAGGCGGCAAGGGCGTCATTGGTGATCTCTTCGTCGCCAATCATGATCGTGTTCCTGAGTCCAGCGAAGTGGAATCGAGGTTGTTGGTGCACGTGATCGAAACCTTGCAGCAGTCGCCGGGAATCCACCGAGTGGAGGCGCAACTGCTCGCCCATGAAAGCGGAGCGGTTGCTCGGTCGTTTACCGAACAGGGATTCAGCCGTCATGAACGGATTTTCATGGTCTTGCGGCTAAGCGACCCTGCGAAGCAGATAGCTCCGCTGGATCGGGAGATTGAAATCCGCCGCTGGTCAGAGCAGGATTACCAGTCTGCTGCTGCCGTCATCACTTCAGCATACCGCGACCACGTGGATGCTGACATCAACGACCAATATCGCACCCTGAGTGGATCCCTAAGGTTCTTGAATAATATTGTTCGGTTTCCAGGTTGTGGCACCTTTGATCCTGAAGCCTCATTCGTCGCCTTCCATCGCCGCGCAAAATCGGTGATCGGATTAATTCTTTGCTATCGGGTTCGTCAGGATGTCGGCCATGTCACACAGATCTGCGTGCTGCCGGAATTCCGTTCTCATGGGATCGGCGAAGCCCTGCTTGCGGCGTCGGCGGTGAACCTGCGGCAGCGCGGCTTTTCGTTGCTTTCACTCACCGTCACCGAAGCAAATACTCGTGCAGTGGAACTTTACCGGCACCTTGGTTTCGACCCCAAGCGGGTATTTGATGCATTTGTATGGCAGGGCTAATGTCGTTGGGTTTTTTTCGTGCAACAATGCTCATTTCACTTTTGGCGAGTCTTCCGTTGCCGCTTTCTCCTCGTCTGCGTGGATGACTCCGTCTTCATCGGCGTAGAACGACCGATGCTGGGCGTCGAGCTGCTTTGGAGTCAGCGCCAACTCGTATCCATCCCCTTTTTTGCGCGAGTGAAAGATGACGGCGTAGTCGCCCTGATCCGTCTGTGCCATGCGGCGGGTAAACGTTCCGGTATGAACGAGCTGGCGGAGCGCGCCGGTATATTTCCCATTCTTCTTTTGATATTGGTGTTCGGCGCGAATCAATGTGCGCATGTATCCTAGCGCAACAGCTTCTGAATCTGAGCGCGCCGGGTCGCCGCGGAATTTCGGCTGATAGGTGGTTTGCGCAGCCGCGACGAGGGCCGCGAGCAGCAAGGCAACCGTAATTTTCCCGCCAAACGATGTTTTCATCATTTCTCCTGGTTTCAATTAGATGCATATCATGTTACCCCCGTAATTGGCTGCTGCTTACTTAGCTTTGCATATTGGGAAAATGCGGCTAACCTAGCCACATTCGACCTCGAATAGGACGGCTATGAAAGCTGCGACTGCTGTAAAAACCGCGCTCGTGAAGAAGCCCCTAATCCGGCTGGCGGTAGTTGAGAGCGATCCTCTGCGGTTTGTGGGCTTTCGGGCTCTATTTGACTCCGAACCGGATTTCGAGCTCATTTCGGCGTCTCTTTCCGAAATCAGCACGCTTCAGGGAATTGACCTGATTTTGCTGGGGAACCGCAATGGCCAGAACCTTTTTGATCTGATGGCGAGCCTTAAGGCTGCCCGTCCCGACCTGCGTATCATTGTGACCGGCGCTGGAATTGATGAAGAAACCATCCTGAAAGCAATTGCGGCGGGCGCGAAAGGTTACGTGGACGAGGCTGCCTCACCTACGGAATTCGTCCAGGCAATCAGAATCGTAAACCAAGGATCGGTATGGGCGCCACGCCGTGTGCTTTCGATGTTCATTGAGCGTGTCAGCACTTCGCCCGGCCGGATTTTTCCTGCGGGCCGGGTGACTTTCACCGACCGCGAAAAGGAAGTACTCGAAATGCTAGTCGCGGGACGCTCGAACAAGGAAATCGGATCCGCACTCGGCATTGAGGAGCGCACGGTAAAAGCGCACGTAGCGAAATTGATGCGCAAAGTGGGAGTGCAAAACCGTATCGCGTTGTCGGTTCACGCCATCACACACTCGTTGGTCACCGCGAAATAGATTGTGGTGGGAAATTTCGCAAGTGGCTTGGTGCGACTCCCGCCTATTTCCCCGCCTCGAACTTACCCGAATCAAATCCAAAAAGAATAGTTGATGTTAGTGGTCCTCCGGCAACATTTGGTAGGATTTATCCAAATGAGCCGGTGCCGAGCTACTATTCAGGCTGCAGTTCGACACCCTTCGAAGGCCCAAATGTGCTTTATTCCGGCATTTCTGGACGTGATCAGCGAAATGTTTGAGCATTGGACTTCTCGTATCTCAGTTCCTCCGTGGTGAATATGAGCGAATCTGTAAAATTAGTCGAGTGTCCCCGGGACGCCTGGCAGGGGCTGAAAACGCAGATTCCAACCAACATCAAAGTTGAATATCTGCGCGCATTGATCAGCGCCGGATTCAAACACATTGATGCAGTTTCTTTTGTTTCTCCCGACGCCGTGCCGCAGATGGCGGATTCGGAAGAAGTCATGAAAGAGTTAGACCCGCCCGACGATGTCGAGCTTATCGGGATCGTAGTCAACGAGAGGGGCGCTCAGCGCGCGATCAATACGAGTTCGGTCCGAACGATGGGCTTTCCATATTCGATTTCGCCGACATTTTTGCGGAACAATCAGCGCCAAACGCCGGAAGAAGCGATTGACGAGATGGAGAAGATCAAGAATAAAGGCGAAGACGCCGGAGTTGACACAGTTGTTTATATTTCGATGGCTTTCGGAAATCCCTACGGCGAACCATGGAGCGTGGAAGAGGCTATCAACGCGGTGGACCTTCTCGAATCTTATGGAATCCGAACAATCTCGCTGGCGGATACGGTCGGACAGGCAACACCCACACAGATTGGCGAAACGGTTTCCGCTGTGATTTCAAAGTTTGGATATTTGGAAATTGGAGTTCATCTGCATGGCCGTCCCGATCAGGCCGCAGAAAAAGTTCAAGCGGCGTATGACGCGGGTTGCCGCCGTTTCGACTCCGCTTTGGGAGGATTGGGAGGATGTCCTTTTGCTCAGGACGCATTGGTTGGCAATCTTCCTTCGGAGAAAGTCATCGAGGTTCTCAAGTCGCGAGGAGCTGCGTTGCCTGCGCTAAAATCTTTCGACGCCTTGCTGCGGGCTTCGGCGGAAATTGGGGCGCGATACGCAAATTCCTCCGCCGCGGACTAAAACGGTTATGGCCTTAACATTTTTCCGGCGCGCCGCATGAAATTCGAAACCCTAATACTTCAGAATAGCGATGGAATTGCGACGATCACTTTAAATCGTCCCGAAAAGCGAAATGCCATCAGCCTTCAACTCGTGGACGAATTGATGGCTGCGCTTAATAAAACTGAGGCGTCGAATTCGCGCATTTTGGTCCTAACCGGCGCGGGAAAGGCTTTCTGTGCGGGGATGGATCTGGAGGAGCTTAAGTCTCTAACCGGGAAAAGTCATGATGAAAACGTCGAAGACTCGACCAAGATGGCTCGCATATTCCGGCGGCTTTATGAATTTCCTTTACCCACAATCGCTGCCGTAAATGGAGCAGCCATCGCGGGAGGGACAGGCTTGGCAACCATGTGCGACTTCACGCTTTCTGTGCCTGAAGCGAAGTTTGGATACACCGAGGTGCGTATTGGATTTGTTCCGGCAATTGTGTCTTCGATTCTGGTATGGCAAGTAGGACACAAAGTCGCGCGGGACCTGCTATTGTCGGGACGATTGTTCGGTGCCGCCGAAGCATATCGTTACGGCTTGGTAAATGAGATTGTTGAATCAACTGCCCTGATGGCGCGGGCGCGGGAACTAGCGATGCAACTTATGGAGAACAGTCCTTCTTCAATGCTTGCCACGAAACGCCTGATCAATGGCTTCATTTCCGCGCCACTAGACCGGCAAGTTGCGGAAGCAATCGAAGAGAATGCCCGCATTCGGACTACAGAAGACTTCCGCGAGGGAGTAAGTTCATTTCTTGAAAAGCGCAAACCGCGTTGGACCGGCCGATGAGTCCTTTCGCGGCCATCTGCGAGACCAAGCTACGGGTGCGTTACGCGGAAACGGACAAGATGGGGGTTGTTTACCACGCCAATCATTTTATTTGGTTCGAGGTTGGCCGCGTCGAATTCTTGCGACAATTGGGATTTTCTTATCGCGAGATGGAAGAGAAAGATCAATGCTTCATCGCGGTCGTGGACGCGCGATGCCGCTACAAAGCTCCTGCGCGGTACGATGACGAGATTATCGTGCGAACTCATTTGAAGAATGTGCGTGAATCGGTAATTCATTTTGGGTACGAACTCATCAGGGAAAACGACGGCGTACTATTAGCTGAAGGCGAGACGACGCACATCGTAACGGGCGCAGAAATGCAAGCGAGGAAACTTCCGGAAAAATATATGAACGCCTTTCTCGATGCGAAGGGCAGACAAAAAGGCACCCGGAAATCCTGAGATTACTCTTTGCAAGCCCTCCACATTAACGGAAACCATCTCACGCTGGATGATGTTCGCGAAGTTGCGTCCTCGGGCCGGGCTGTGTTGCTTGCTCCTGACGCTCGCGATGCCGTGACGCGCGCGCGCATCGTAGTGGACGCGCTGGTAGCGGGAAACAAAGCCTCTTACGCAATCACCACCGGCGTAGGCAAGTTGAGCGATGTCCGCATCGCGGGCGAACAAATTCGCGAACTGCAAATAAATTTGCTTCGCTCGCATGCTGTTGGTGTTGGCGAGCCGCTTTCGTCAATCGAGACACGCGCGGTGATGCTTCTTCGCGCCAATTCTCTTTCCAAAGGACATTCCGGCATTCGTCCGTTGGTCATTGATACGCTCTGCGAAATGCTCAATCGGGGCGTGACCCCGTTCGTTCCTTCTCAGGGGAGCGTTGGCGCTAGTGGAGATTTGGCGTCGCTGGCGCATCTGGCGTTGGTGCTTATTGGCGAAGGCGAATGTTTCGACGGAACGGGTATCCGAATTCCAGGTGACGTAGCGTTGCGTCGGGCCGAGATTAAGCCGCTGGTGCTCGAGGCGAAAGAAGCAGTTTCGCTAATCAATGGCACGCAAGGCATGCTCGCTCTCGGCGTGCTCGCTGTGCTCGCTGCGGAAACGCTGGTTGATTCCGCCGACGTCATCGGCTCCATCACTCTCGATGCTTTGCATGGTACAGACACAGCTTTTGATGCTCGTATCCACCAGGCGCGACCCCATGCCGGACAAATAACGAGCGCGGCCAATCTGCGCAAAATGCTCGGCGGAAGCGAACTTCGAGAATCGCATCGGAACTGCGGGCGGGTGCAGGATGCGTATTCACTGCGCTGCATTCCGCAAGTGCATGGGGCCGTCCGCGACACGCTCTCTTACTGTCGCGGCGTTATGGAAATTGAGTCGAATTCAGCGGTTGATAATCCACTGGTCTTTGTTAAAAGCCAAAGCGAGGCGGGAGATGTAATTTCCGGCGGGAACTTTCATGGCGAGCCTCTGGCTTTTGCTTTGGATTTCTTGGGAATTTCGCTGAGCGCATTGGCCGGAATCTCGGAGAGGCGGCTGGAGCGGCTGGTCAATCCTGCTTTGAACGAAGGATTGCCGCCGTTTTTAGCCTCCGATGCAGGATTGAATTCCGGCTTCATGATGCCTCAGGTAACGGCGGCGGCATTGGTTAGCGAGAACAAGATCCTGGCGCATCCGGCGTCTGTGGATTCCATAACGACTTCGGGCAATAAGGAAGATTATGTCTCGATGGGTATGACCGCGGCTCTGAAGCTGAAACGGATTCTGGAAAATGCCCGAAACGTGCTGGCGATTGAGGCGATGGCAGCCGCGCAGGCGTTGGATTTCATGGCTCCGTTGAAAACAGGAAAACGCGGCCAAGCGGCGTATGATGCCATCAGATCCGTCTCTCCGACCATGGAAAAGGACCGAGTGATGTATCCAGATTTCGCCCGGATCGCAAAGTTGATAGGGGATGGAAAGATTGCAGGAGTGTTGCGATAAGCGATTACGAAAGCACAGACTCACTTTCATCTCTATCTCCTTTATTTTTATGCCGCCACGCTGTCGCCACCCTTCGATGATCAAATACAGCGCGTGAATAAAGAATAGGTTGAGCATGATGAACATAATCATGCCCCAAAAACTGTTGTCCCCACAGAATGTCTTTCGGCCTCCCGCTCCGCC
>JBOGLB010000134.1:0-5367 GCA_050745965.1 Terriglobales bacterium
CGTCGAAGGTATTCTTTTCGATCTCGTTATGGTTGCAGTCGCCATGTTATTTCTTTTTGTCAGCCTGCCGGACCGCGCTTATAAACGCTCGAACTTTTTCCGGATCTTTCTTTCCAGGCGACGCTTCGACGCCGGAAACAACGTCAACTCCCCACGGGTCTAGTATACGGATTGCTTCCGCGACGTTTTCCGGATTGAGCCCCCCGGCAATAACAAATTTGAAGTCTTCCCGAAGTGTGGCCAAAATTGGCACCGCCTTCTTCCAATCGAACGATATACCCGTTCCCCCTGGTTTGTCTGGTGTTCTCGAATCGAGGACAACAGCGCTAACCTTATCCTTGGCTTCCGAACGCCACCGGAATCCACCCAAGCGGCCTCGAAATACTTGATCCGCAGGTAAAACAATAAATACCTTCTTCGAAATTTTGCTCACGTCATCCAGCATGCGCCTGCTTGTCGAAGGTTGGCCATGCACCTGAATCGCAGTTAGGCGGGCCTGATGTAAAGTAGCGCGGCTGACAGAATGGCCGACGAATACACCTACCTTTTCAATATTACGGGGAAGCTGCTCAATGATTTCGCACGCTTGTTCCGGGTGAATGTACCTTGGACTGTGTCTATAAAACACGAACCCCAGCGCGTCGGCGCCCGCTTCCACCGACAGCAGTGCGTCTTCGAGGTTTGTGGTTCCGCAAATCTTAATCCAGGTCATAGAACGTTGTTTGTCGTTGGCCGTCGGCTCCGAACCGCTCCGACGTCGAAGGCCGTGAAAAGTAGTTCGATGAAGAGATGGGCGCCCCGCCCATCCAGCAACTCAGCAACTAGCAACGGACACTGAAGCCTCTGCCAATAGCGTACGTAACGCATCGCCTGGACTGTCGGCTTTCATCAACGACTCCCCGATCAGGAATCCTTTAAATCCTGCCGACCGCAGCTGCAAAATGTCAGCGCCGGTATGAATACCGCTTTCAGCGACGCTCAAAACTTCTTTTGGGATTAGCCTAGCCAAACGAAATGCATTTCCCAAATCCACTTCAAATGTTTTCAAGTCGCGATTGTTAACGCCGACAAGATCGCACCCCGCATCCAGCGCGGTCTTGAGTTCATCCTCGTCGTGGACTTCGCACAAAACGTCTAAATTCAATTCAGCAGCCCGATGCGCAAGAGCCTCAAGCTGTTTCGGAGCCAGGGCGGCGACAATGAGCAAGACCGCATCGGCGGAATTCGCCCGAGCTTCGAGCAATTGAAACTCGTCCACAATAAAATCTTTGCGCAGGCACGGCAGCTTGGTGACCGCGGACGCTCGACGCAGATTATCCAAAGACCCTCGAAAAAATTGTTCATCCGTCAAGACGGAGAGAGCAGCCGCACCAGAGGTCTGCAATTCGAGGGCCAATTTTTCCGGATCAAAATTCTCTCGTATCAAACCGCGCGAAGGAGACGCCTTTTTCAATTCCGCAATCACAGCGATTCCAACTTTACTTTTCGCTTCTAGACTGCGCCGGAAGCCGCGCGGAGTATGGGCTTGAGCGCTCCGCTCCAGTTCTCGCAGCTCAGCAAAGAGTCGCGTCCTGGCAACTCTAAGCTTTGTAGCGGCAACGATTTGGTCAAGGCTAACCGGCATCCTGAATTTAGAGATTATATGGCACCCGCATGGCGATTTATCGCCAGTCACATTGGGACAACAGGTCTATTGAATTGGGTGTTTTCGTTCGGCAAGAATAGGTAAGTGTTGGAGCCGTCCATGTTGCGCAGCGCGGCCCCCTGCGTCATCATCCCCCGGAGTCCGTGACTGTCGGGCATGTTTGGGATAGAAGTGACGTCGAAAGAAAGGCCATCACGAGAGCGGGAATGAAAGTTGTAAACACAATCGTGACCGAGATGGCGGCAATTCACGTTACCCCAGATGGTTTGGTGTTGGAAGAAGTGCGGAGGGGATGAGTGTAGATGAGGTGCAGAAGTTCACCGAGCCCAAACTGATCGTCAGCTCGCAATTGAGAGCCATGCCTCAATAAGGAGATTGCCTAGAGAGGCGTTATTTCCCTTGCTAAATAAAAGCCGTAATCCTTTCGACTTCCGCCACATTCAGCCAGTGCGTGTAATGGCGATTTCGACAACAAGCAGGGGCGGTACGCCTATGGTTTTCTTGCCACCAGCCGAATGATATCCACCTCGCGGCGACCTTCCCAGTCCGACTTATCCCGCACGATCTCATAATGTACGATCTCGAGAGAATCAAACAGATGAAGCATCGCGTTGCGATCGGGGAGGTAATCGGTCCCGCATTCCATCACAACAATCCCGCCGGGCTTAAGTGAATCCACAACCCCTTGGACCGGCACGAGCGGCATCGACCAGCTAAACAAGATGAGGTCGAAGCGTTCTTTGCCGAAATCGTATTCACTGTCGCGAACAGCGGAGGTGTGCAAGGTCAGCGCAAGGTCCTTCGCTTGCTTCTGAGCGATAGCAACGCCCGCCTCGGCAGGATCGAACCCCCACACCTGCCACCCGAGGCTCGCGAGGTAGATAGAGTTCCGGCCTTGGCCCATTCCGTAGTCCAGCGCAACTCCCGGCTGCCGCCCTTTCACAATCTCCATAAGGAAGTGGTTCGGAGCGTGGTTGAAATTGGAATTGCTGTCGAGGTAGTAGCGACTGTAGAAGTCGGCCTCTAAAGCGGCGTGCTCCGTCCGGAGCAATCTAAGCCTTCGGGCGATCTCGGACTCGGCGATTCCATCGCGCTTGAGCTTGGCGGCATATTTTTCAAGAACCTGCTCATTCGTCAGCGACCAGTGGTTGTCCTCTTGCAGTTTCTCCTGAAAAACGGTTCGAAATTCGAAGTAGAACTCGTACTCCGGTTTCTGACCGAATGCGAGTCCTGAACGCAAGAGCATCGTAAGCAGTGCCGCCAGCACAACCGCGCTGTGAACAATCAGCCTTTTGTGTTTCTCGGGGTCAACTAGCATCATAAGCGCCTCTCACGTAGCTAAACGCACAGGCATAGATCGCCTTTAGGCATAGTGACGAAATCAGGCAATTACACTAACCGACATTTGTCAATGATTGAAACCGCGGAATTTAACATGTGACTGGGTAGGCTGATGTGATTTGACTCCGACAGTTTATTCTTGAACGAATTGCTAGCTTCCGTCAGGACGGCACAGATTATCTAAGCCTCGCCGCTTCGAACTCATCTCCCTTTTGCCATTCGATTAATTTCGGCTGCGACGCCGCCTCCCATCCCAGTGCGAATCCGAATCGCGCCATTGCCGCGTCGCCGGTGAAGTCCATGTCGGCATGATATTCGTCGCTCGGTTGATGGTAATGCTTCGTAGTGTATTCGGCGGCTTGCTGCATTCCCCAGGCTAGATCATGGCCCTTATATTTCATGCCTTCACTGATTGAGAAAGCCGGAATTCCTACACGCGCCAGGCTGAAATGATCGGAGCGATAGTAGTATCCGGCATCAGGATGCGCATCAGCACGAATCGCCAGACGGAATTCTTTTGCTGTGGCTTGGACGGTCGGATAAAAAGTTGTGCGCTCCGAACCGGAAACTTCTACTTCCTCCGGCGAACCCAGCGGCGGGATATCGTCGTAATTAAGATCGAGAGTTACTCTGCTCGTGGGAATTGGAGGATGCTCCCCCAGATATTCCGAGCCGAGCAATCCCTGTTCTTCCGCTGTAACCGACGCAAATAGTACGGACCGTCGCGGCTTCTGCGGCGCTTCGGCAAACACGCGAGCCAATTCGAGCAGAATGCCGCAGCCGGTAGCATTGTCATTCGCTCCGTTGTAGATGTTGTCTCCCGGCATGCTGGGGCGAATTCCGAGATGATCATAATGCGCCGTGTACAACACGGCCTCATTCTTCAACTTAGGGTCCGCGCCTGGAAGCATGGCAATCACGTTGTTCGACTCAAAATTGCGGAGCCTGCTGACCATGTGAGCTTTCAAGTTGACATGCAACGGCACGGGACGAAAATCGCGGGACTGCGCGTCCGCGATCATGTGGTCCAAATCCATGCCGCCCATTCCAGCGAGTTTCTGCGCGACTTCAAGTTGTATCCATGAAGCGACTTTGAGCTGCGGCGTGCCATTCAGCTTGAGAAAAGACTTCTCCCCGGAATTCGAGTTGCGCACGACCTCCCACGGATAACTCGCCATATCGGTCCTGTGGATGAGGATCACTCCCGCCGCGCCTTTGCGGGCAGCTTCGTCATACTTGTACGTCCAACGGCCGTAGTACGTCAGCGCTCTTCCTTTGAAGAAATTCGGATCGTTGGATGTGGGCTCATTCACCAGCATCAGCAGGACTTTGCCCTTTACATCCACGCCCTTGTAATCGTCCCATCTGTATTCCGGAGCTTCGATTCCGTAACCAACATAAACAATTTCCGCATCAACGTCAGATTCTGGCTGCTGGGTCTGATCGTAGGCCACGTATTGATCGAGAGCCTTGAGTTCGATGGGATCGCCTTTCGCGGGAACCAGCGAAAAAGTCGTCTCGGATGCCGGCGTTATGCCGACCATTGGAACTCTCTGCATGTAAGTACCGTTGTCGCCGGCCGGTTTCAAGCCATCCAAAGCAAATTCAGTGGCAATATATTGTGCAGCGATGTCACCACCGCGTTGTCCCGTGCCCCGGCCTTCCAGAAGATCGTGAGACAAAAAGCGAACATGGGCGCGAATGTTCTCCGGGTTAATTTTCTGCATGGCGGAAATAGCTGGCCCCGGAAGTCGAGCGGAGACGGGATCATTCCGCCGTTGGCGATCACTTGAATTCTGCGCTAACAAAATAGAAGTCAAGCAAACGATGAATAGAAAGATTAAACTTTTACGCATTTTCTGCGAGGCTCCTGCCAGAAGTGAATGAAAGCTGCCTTATTGTACGGCAAGTAAATAAAGTGATCGTGGCTAACTTTAAGAGGGGAGACGACTATTTGACTTTGTTCCAAACCACGTCTTCATTGTTTCTCCGATCAATTAAAGCATCAATTTTTCGATTTCGTCCACGCCGGAATAGCACACGGCCTTCAACCCCTCTGCGAAAAAATATTTCTGGTGCTTCAGGGATGAGGAGTTCCGCTGGATGGTCAGGACGCTTTCTGTACAAATCACTTCCCTCCAGTGAGATTGTTAGCGAATTGCCTGGCACGAGTTCGTAGGTTCCGGTGTATTCGGCAAAATTAGCGTGAGTGACGTTTCCTGGAGCGTGGTCTTCATAGTAGCGAAAGATTTGGCCTGCAATGATTTGCCATTTTCCGTTCCGCCGCATCCACGTATCAGTTGCGTGATAGCGCGCATTCATTTTTTGGCCGAAAATGTTTTCCGTCTCGTCAAGGTCATAACTGAAAATAGCGACATCCC
>JBOGLB010000135.1:0-3708 GCA_050745965.1 Terriglobales bacterium
TATCTCCAGCAGGGTCATAAACACAGGGATGCTCGCCAATATGACCGCTGCAATACCCGAAGGCACTCGCTGCTCTGCCCAAAACAAGCAGCCATAATCGAGAACAAAAATTACGGTTCCGAGCAGCGTAGCTCCCACCCATTGCCTGGGAGTTGGAGATGGCGTTCCGGTTGCACGCATCCACCCGTAGAGAATAATGCCGGCTGCAAAAAATCGCAGGCCGGCGAGCAAAAATGGAGGCACTTCATGCACGCCCACGCGGATGGCCAGGAATGTCGAGCCCCAAACGAAGTAAATCGTGGCAAATGCCAGCAGGATTTTCCACGATGGCGGACGGATTGTGGTTTCCATGAAGGTTCCCGGCAATTTCTGGATTGGTTATAGATGGATTGCTTATAGATGACTTACGGCCTGGAAAATATTCATCGGCGCTGCAAATGCCGAGGCCAACAGCGGGCGTTTCGGAAAGGAATAAGTACTCAGACAACCTGCATTGTCAGAGGGACGGATCGGTCCGCATGCTGGATCAGAATATGCAGCCGGTTGATCGTCCGACTAGATACGGAGCCGATTCCACAACAGCTAACCCTTGTCCAGAACTGATATGACTCCATTCAAATTGGAAGCGGCGGCGCGCAAGCTGTCCGCCAGTCGTTTTCGCTCGTCGACATCCATTCCCGGGACGGACGCGCTGATACGCCGCAGAGTTGTATTAATGTCGTCAACGTAGTTGATCAGGCGAATGAGTTCTCCGGTAGCGGCCATAATAAGATTCTGCTCCTGTAAGTCGGTCTCTGTGCGCCAGAAGAGGGGGCGCTATCGAGGGCGTATCCAACCAGTACGAATAATCAATTCTCTATCGTGGAAGGGATTTAGTAAAGGCACGTAGGTGGTGGCCGGTAAGTCGGTCAGTTTCCGGGTTGCCCGTTACTCGGGAACAATCTAAGACGAGCCCGGTTTAAGACCCGCTGCGGCTCACGCTACGTTTTCCTGTGTTGAGCCGGACGACGATCTGCCCATTTCAGGATGGCGTCGAGCGCGGGACATAGAGATTGCCCCCATTCTGTCAGCCGGTATTCCACCTTAGGCGGCACTTGCGGATACGACGTCCGCAGAACGATGCCATGTGCCACCATCGCCTTCAACTGCTGCCCCAGCATTTTTTGTGTGATGGCCGGTATGGCTCGCTCCAGGTCGGAAAATCGCATGACCTTGCCTCCGAACAGGTGGAAAAGGATGACCAGTTTCCATCTCCCTTCCAATAAGCGCAGGGCTTTCTCCACGTCCGCGGCGGCAGTTACGGGGGTATAGCGTTTCGGCACGGCCTGCCCTCCTAACGTACTTTTTGGTGCGTACTTCCTATTTCCTCAGTATCGTGCAAAGCTTAGAGACAAAACAAGTTGATTCGGAGGACGCCATGACACTTGCTGTGCCCAAACCAGTCGCCGCTTACTTCACCGCCGAAGCGGAAAAAGACGCGTACGCGATTTCCCGCTGCTTCACCGACGACGGCATCGTGCGCGACGAGGGGCTCGACTATCGCGGGCGCGACGCAATTCGGCAATGGAAAGCGGCGGCGGACGCGGAATACAACTATGTTCTGGCTCCGCTCCGAGCTCGCACGGAGGAAAACAAGGTGACAGTGCGCGCGCGCCTCACTGGCGATTTCCCGGGTAGCCCCGTGGAACTGGACCATATTTTCACGCTTTCCAACAAGGAAATTGCTTCTCTGGAGATTCGATGATAACGACTGCTTATCCTTTCTCCGTTCCTAGCGATGAATTCAAGGGCAAGCGGGTTCTGGTTACTGGCGGCACCAAAGGAATGGGAGAAGCTATTGTCCGCCGCTTCTCACTGAGTGGTGCGACGGTCGCAACGACGGCACGCTCCCCATTGCCGCATGGACAAAGCACATCGATATTCGTGCAAACCGACATTGGCACCGCTGAAGGCGTCAAGGAGGTGGTCAAGCGCATTGAGGAAGCGTGGAATGGGCTGGATATCCTTGTGAATTGCCTTGGCGGATCGGAAGCTCCCAATGGCGGATTTCGAGCGCTCACGGATGACGATTGGCAGAGAGCCCTCAATGTGAATTTGCTGGCGGCGGTTCGATTAAATCGCGCATTCGTACCAGGACTGATCGAACGCCATTCCGGCGTGGTTATTCATATTTCATCGATTCAACATCGCCTCCCCCTCTACGATGCAACACTCGCCTACGCTGCGGCGAAAGGCGCGCTTAGTACGTACAACAAAGGACTCGCGAACGAGGTTGGGCCGAAGGGAGTGCGGGTGAACATGATCTCGCCAGGATTCATCGAGACATCGGGTGCGCGCGGGATGATCTTGAACCTTGCGCAAAGCCGAGGTATCAGCGAAGACGCGGCACGACAGGAAATTATGAACATGATCGGTGGCATTCCCCTCGGACGGCCTGGACGGCCGGAGGAAGTCGCGGAGATGGTCGCATTCCTTGCGTCCGACCGCGCAGCCTCCATTCACGGCGCCGACCACGTCATTGATGGTGGCACAATGCCCACCGTCTGATCACAATTAGACTTCCGATTTGTCGGCTACTCGGAAACTGACCCACGGCCAGCCAGCGGAGTCACGGGCAGAATAATCTTGCGAACCTAACATCCCAGTTTACCCGCAGCCGCAGGCGAGCGCTGACAAATCAAAAATCCCATGCCTATTAGTAATGGTTCCCATTCATCCTTTTAATTTGTCTTTTGCCCCCCTCGATCATCTAATAGATACATGAGTGAAAAGCCTTTAAAACGCTACATTTTTGCTAGTGATTTTGATCAAACTCTGACTTTTAACGACTCCGGATACGTCTTGAGCGAATTGGCCGGCATTCCCACGGCCGAATTTGAACGCAAAGCGCAGGGGATGGCGAAGCTGAATCTCGTGCAACAGGGTGCTGAACTCGCCTACCTGGTGCTGCACGATCCCGAGTTTCAAAGCCGTGTGCGCAAGGAGCATTTATACGAAGTGGGCAAGCGCATCCGGTTGAAAGAGAATATTTCGCTTTTATACGAGATTCTTGAGACAGGAATTGAAGGATATTGTTTTGATTTTTATGTTCTCTCGGCTGCGCCGGTAGAAGTGATTCAATCGGCGCTCGAGGGCATCGTTCCCGCGGATCACATTTTCGGCACGGAATTCCGTTATACCGATACCGGGCAAATTCGATCCATCGCGCGAGCTACTGCCGGGTACGGGAAAGTAGCGGCTCTCGACCAGTTGCAGGCGCAACAGCAGGTCGGACCCGATCATATTGTTTATGTGGGCGATGGAAGTTCCGATGTCCACGTAATGCTGCACGTCAACGTCCGCGATGGTTTCACAATTGCCGTATCCGAGGCAAAACATGTTTCGCAAGTCGCCAAGCGAACCATACTCAGCAGTGACGCCCTCGCTGTATTGGCGCCGATTTTGGAAGACGTGGTGGGATGGCCGAGGCTTCGAATCCGCAAGTTCTTCGAATCCTACGGAATCCTGATTCAAGAATGTGAAAGGGTGCGCACAGACTGGCTCACGCTGAGAGTAGCTGAACCTCATCAGTCCAAGGTTTCCATTGCGAAATGAGAACTAAGCCTCGGGAAACTATGGCACGTTTGGTGACGCGCGATCCGACAATGGGATAACGAAACTGAACCGCGGCGGAGAACAGCTTCTGCACGATAATTTTCAGCCATCATT
>JBOGLB010000136.1:0-5413 GCA_050745965.1 Terriglobales bacterium
CAGCGGCGAGAACATGTGGCTCAAGTCGGACGCATTTCAGTTTGTCTGGAAGAAAGTTTCCGGCGACGTGGCATTGAGCGCAGACATCTCATTCGTAGGCCAGGGCGGAAACCCTCACCGGAAGGCAGTAGTCATGCTGCGGCAAAACCTTGACGCGGATTCTCCTTACGCGGACGTGGCGCTGCACGGAATCGGACTAACAGCATTGCAGTATCGCGACTCGAAGGGCGCTATCACTCAAGAGATCCAATCGAACGTCTCGGCTCCTAAGAGCATACGCATCGTCAAGCGGGGCGATTATGTTTACATGTCGGTAGGAAAAGACAGCGACGCTCTTCAGATGGCAGGAGGATGGCTGCCAATTCCGCTGAATGGCACCTTCTACGTTGGAATCGGATTGTGTTCTCATGACAAGGACGTTATTGAAAAGGCCGTCTTCTCGAATGTCAAAATCGAGATCCTATCGCCTCCCAGCGCAACAAGCCAACCAACGCTTTACAGCACATTGGAGACAGTCAAAGTTTCCTCGACCGACCGGCAAGTGGTGTACATCGCTCGCGGACGTTTTGAAGCGCCTAACTGGACGCATGACGGGTCGTCATTCATCTTCAACAGCAATGGATCGCTTGAACGGCTTCCGGTGACTGGAGGAACGCCCGAAAAGATCGAGACCGGTTTCGCAAATCTCTGCAACAACGATCATGGCATTTCCCCCGATTCGAAGTGGATCGCCTTTAGCGATAATTCCCAGGGCGATCACCAATCGCTGGTCTATATTGTGCCTTTCAGCGGAGGCACTCCGCGGCTCGTCACTCACAATTCCCCCTCGTATTGGCACGGATGGTCGCCGGATGGAAAGACTCTCGCGTTCGTGGGACAACGCAATGGGGACTTCGACATTTACAGCATCCCTACCGAAGGGGGCGAAGAAAAACGCCTGACCACCGCCAAAGGCCTTGACGATGGTCCTGAATATTCGCCGGATGGAAAATACATTTATTTCAATTCCGAACGTACTGGGATCATGCAAATTTGGCGCATGCGGCCTGACGGCAGCGGCCAGGAACAAGTGTTTTCCGACGGCTACAACAATTGGTTTCCACACATTTCGCCGGACGGTAAATGGATGGTATTCCTGACTTATGACAAAACCATTACTGGGCATCCTGAAAATAAAGATGTAATGCTGCGAATGATGTCGCTCGAAGATAACAATTTGAGCGATAAGAAAATTACTGTGCTGGCAAAATTGTTCGGCGGGCAGGGCACCATCAACGTTCCCTCATGGTCGCCCGACAGCCTGAAGGTAGCTTTCGTCAGCTATCAGTTGATCCCGGAGGAAGCTCCCGAAACAAAATGAAGGTGCACGCTTAATTCAGGATCGGTAATTCTTCGCATCCGATTATTTCAGTTTTACAAAAAGCAGAACGAAGATCGCCCACACTCCAACCGTGAGCGGGAACTGCACCAGTTGCGCATTTTGCAACGCATTTCCTTTTGGCAGCGCAAACGTAAGCACCAGCATAGCCAGGGCCGTTAATACCCCGAGGACCAATTTCGATACCCAGTTCATCGTTAATCCTCCGCTTTCACCGCTCGCAGTAATTTCCGGGAGCGAAATATTCAGCGCCAGAGTATAACCGTGCGCCCGGGTTTATGCACCAAGAATCATGCAATCCATTTGCCTGGCCTTGGCCGTACTAGTCATGAAAGAGATTTGAAAACCTGGAGGATTAATTATGACTAAGAAAATGATGGGTTTATAACGTGTTATTGCGCTGATGGCTACTTTTGCTCCAGCTCAGAACGACCCGATGGTGGGGGGCCAGAGGAGGTCCACACCTTCCCTTGGCCGTTTCCATCCGGTTTGATGGTCGTATCATGTGACGGATGCCCCAGGTCTCGCAACAGCGGCGAGACCTGGGGCACCCGTCGGATTTTTTTCGCGGAAACATGCCGCTATTGGCGATACTTCGATAGAACCGCGTCGCTTGAAATCACTCCTTCAAGTTTTCCGAAATCTGCTCTGCTTACCACCGGGATCAGTCCGGTCTGGCTCGCGTATCGCAATGCCACGTCCAGCGGAAGATCTGGATGTAAAACCGGCAGTAGCGGCCCGGTAAGAATCGAGCCAAGATTCATTTCTGATTTTCCCTCGCTTAACGATTGTCGCAAGAATTCCCTGGAAATGGATTTCCAACCCGTGGGGCTAAGCCGCACCAGAAAAGTATTTGCCGAAGCCGGTTGAATTCTTTGATTGGCCTCGTGAACTGTCTCGGCGGCATTCAGCACCGGCCCTTCGATCGGTCGCATCGCATCTTCGATACGAAGAATATTCTCTTCCCGTTGCTCTTCCATGGACGGCAGATCAAGTCCATCCTGCCTAGACAACAGATCAAAAATCGGAACCGGTTGAAGGCTGCGGGAAAGAACGTAGGCGACTGTGTTGGCAACGATAACCGGAACGATAATTGAGTACTCTCCACTCACTTCAAGCACCATGAATACTGAGGTCATGGGAGCACGCAAAAATCCTGCGAATAAGACGCCCATTCCCACTAACGCATAAGTGCCAGTAGAACCGGTGAGGTGCGCGCCCCAAAAATGGCGTTCCAGGCCGCCAACAGCCCCTCCAAGCATTGCTCCAATAAATAAAGTGGGCGCGAACATTCCTCCGGGAGTGCCGGTTGTAAATGAAAGTGTCGTCGCAAAAATCTTCAATCCCGCAAGCACGGCGAGCATTTGCCAAGTGAACTGGTCGTGCATCGCCTGGTCCATGAATTCATATCCCGCGCCCATGACCTGCGGCGCGCCGAAATAACCAATCAGGCCGATAATTAATCCGGCGGCAGCCGGCTGAAAATATTGAGTCCAGTGGGGCAGCGCCCTGAGCCGCGGCCGGAAATATGCGATGCCCTTCGCGAAGATTACCGAGGCAATGCCGCCAATCAGTCCGAGTAAGGCGTAAGCAATGAGTTCTGAAGGGCGCGCCAGTGAAATTGGTGGGATTCGGAATAACGGTTGCGATCCGAGGAACCAGCGCACCACCACGACGCTCGATATTGCTGAAAGCACAACCGAACCAAGAATTCCGGCGCTCCAGCGGCCGATAACCTCTTCAATCACAAACAGCACCGCCGAGATGGGAGCATTGAAGGCAGCGGCTAATCCCGCGGCGGCGCCCACAGGCGCGAGAAGCCGCAATCGCTCTCGCGACAGGTTCATGCGCCGGCCGAGGGCAGAAGCCAAACTGGCGCCGATTTGCAACGATGGATCTTCGGGGCCAAGCGAGTGACCGGCTCCAATGGCCAGTGCGGCCGTAAGAAATTTTCCTACGGCAGTCCTAAATGGAATAAAGCCGTTGAAGATGTAAAGCGCGGCCTTGGTTTGATTCACCCCGCTTCCGCGCGCTCCGGGAAAGACATGTATCACCAGAACTGTAAGCAGAAGGCTCACCGCCGCCGGAGCGATTATCAATCGCACATCGTGAGGCTGTAACACTGGGCCCAGCAGGGCGATGCGGCTCCAGTCAATTGCCAGGCGGAAGCAGACCACGGCCAATCCGGAAAACAAGCCGATAAAAACCGCAAGCATCAGGAAAAAGCGGTCCTCGCGAAAGGTTTCGCTTAAGGTTTTGCGCCTGCCTTTGCGAACTGAAGACGCTGCCGTCTCCGGCAGCGATAGGGCGGGGTCCAGGATGACGCTATCGGGAGAATCCATTATTGGTCTGCCCTCTGCGGGTTCTGGGCTAGTTCCAGCAAAGCTCGATCCATGACGGTGGGTTCTCCACATTGATTTTGAGTTTGTTCTTCAACTTTGAAAACCAGGGCCATGGCGGAATCGGCAGTATCAGCTTCCGCGGCCGCACCCGGCCGTCGAAGTTTGAGCTTCATTTCAAGCCACTCCTTGTGCAACGAGGCAAGATCGGTGGAAAAAGAATTGGCCACGTCCGCAGCATTGCTCTGCGGCGCATTTTCCTGCTGACTGCCGTCTTGAAAACTAATGTTGTGCAGCTTGGCGCAACCTGCGAGAAGTTCCCCCGCACGATTGAACGCATCTCGGACGCGGCTGCTACGTTCCCGGTTGGAAAGGCCATCACTGAAAGGATCGGCTTGCAAGACCAATCTCGCGATTTCGAGAGATTGCTGCAAGGGTGCATTTCGCGGGTCCAGTTTCGCAGCATCGCCCAAATATTTTTCAGCCGTACGATAATGGTGCAACTTGAAAGCTTCCCGGCCCGCTCCGGCCAGTGCGGCGGCATTCTGGCGGTCATGGCGCAAAACGGCCTCATATTCCGCGAGAGCACGCTCCTGATCTCCGGCAAGGTCGAACATCCTTGCCACTGGCATTTCAAGCTCCGCTTCCCTGGGAAGCGAGGCGGAAAAGGTGATCAGTTCACCCTGCGCCTGAGGTAACGCATTCTGTTGCAAAAGAAAATTGATAAGTTCGAACTCCGCATCGCGACGATGAACTTCGGCGTCGGAATCCCATACTCCATACGTCGCGTTATGGTAGTAGTGAATCGCCTCGCTGATTGCGCCTTCGCGGGCGGCCAGCCGTCCCAATGCCAGATTCACCGCGCCATCTTCGGGGTTGCGCTCCCACAGATTCATCAGGTAGGTTTTCGCTTCGCTGGTGAGTCCGCTGTCCCTGAGGGCGCGCGCCAGACTCAACTGATATTGGAAATTATCGCGATCATAGGTAAGCGCAGCGCGGTACTCTGCTATGGCACGCTCCGTCTTTCCCGATGCTTGTTCAGCCAGGCCCTGTGCATATAAGTGGCGGCCCAAAGCTTTTTCCTGCTCCCTGAAACGATTCACCAGATGACTGGCCCCGAGGAATGCCAGCACCGCAGAAGCAAAGAGGATCGTGAATATAACCGAGGCGCGGCTCAAAAAAGCCTTCAGGTCAGCGCGCCTTATCAAAATAGACACAGGGTTATCCTAAATCAATTGCATCGCCTGCATGATTCCCGACGAGTGAAAGGATTTTTCTGGAGTGGGTATTTTCTGAAAACCGCTTTGCTTCCTGCACATGACTAACAAACCGACTAGACAATCCAGCCGCCCCCAACCACTACTTCATCCTTATAAAAAACTGCAGCCTGGCCAGGTGTGATCGCACGCTGCTGATCGTTGAAAGTGATGAGCGCCTCTTCGTGCGCGGTCATCTCGATTGTCGCGGTAGCCGCTTGATGCCTGTGGCGAATCTTTATCTCGACGATCATCGGTTCCTCAAACGATTGCACGGAAATAAGATTTACCTTGTTGACTCGAAGAGTCTTCGAGTAAAGGTCTTCCTGATTTCCAACGACGACCTGACGGGTGTTTCCCTTGATTTCAAGCACGTAGAGTGGCGACCCCGTTGCGACTCCCAGACCCTTTCGCTGTCCTACGGTAAAATTATGAACACC
>JBOGLB010000137.1:0-3624 GCA_050745965.1 Terriglobales bacterium
ATCCATAACCGCGAGGCATTGCGCTTTGAACTGGCTGGCTGCCATGCGTTTCACAAGACACCTCAATAGCTGAAATGACTATGGTCATTATATCATGACCACTTCACCGAGTGCGGCGGGTGGCCCGCTCCCCGCTGTATCTCCGGATTGACTATGTGGCGCGGACACTCTTGTCCGCGGCCAGCTGCAACAGCGCAAGCCGTGGTTAGAATCTCCCGGTGGATTGAACCGCATTCGGATCTAAACTGACCGTTATGCCTGCGGAATGCGCCGGTCTTTGATTTCTCGCAAGTGTTGCCTTAAGCCGCTGACAACCTCTTCCCGCTGAGAGTCGCTCATCTCCTGACGAAGTCTTGCGAGCGCATAATGGACAACGTCGTGATGGTGGATCTCTTCTGGCGCGACATCGCCGCTTAGTTCGAGCCAGATGCCATGGAGCAGGTCAACTTCCTTTTGCGTGAGGCGCGGAGCGTGGGGACCGAGATAGAAGATGTGCTCCTGCCCGCTGGGAAAGTAAATTTCAAGGGTCAACCGCGGTTTAGGATCGGGCAGCCGCTCCCACGCCAGCCCCGCGATACGCGCTTCCTCAGTCACGGGACGGTTGGGGGAAGCGCCCAGCACAACCACGGCCGATTGCAAGCCCTGCGCCGCGCGCAGAATTGCATCCCATTTTTCTGTCGCGCCGGCAACCGCAAGGTGGATGGGTTTACCCTTCTTCTCCGCCAATGCCAGCGCGCGCGTGAAAAGAGTCTGCTCTTCCGAGCTGAACAATTGTTCCGCCTCAAGCTCGTACTCTCCTCCTTCGGAGCGCGCAAGGAAACGCAAATGGAGGACTACCACGTCCTGCTTGCGCGGGTCCGCGCGATCGAGAACCGCACCCAGGTTGTAAAGCATGTTGTAGTTCCGCACCATGACCAGGACGTTGCCGGCACGCACTCGAAGGGATGCAGGAGTCAGATCGTCGCCTGGTTCAACGTTGAACTGATCCAACTCGGCGTGCTCGGTAGAACGCTTCCGGGTCATCTTCTCTGAAATTTCGAAGACCGTGAAAAATATGATCGTGAACGCGACTCCGGAGATCGTCGCAACCTCTTTAGTGAAGAAATTGATCACACAGAGAGCCACAAGAGTCAGAGTTACCAGGCCAAGACCCACCGGGACCTCGGTATTGCCGATCCGAAAATTGAGGGGTACGCGGAACTCGCGCTTGCCGGGCTGTTTGTAACGAAGCACCAGCACGGCGAGGCCTTTCATGGCGAAGCTCCACATCACCCCGAAGGCATATGCCTCGCCAAGAACAAAAATATCTCCGCGGCTCAAGATGATAGTGACTATCTGTAGGACCACAACCAGGTTCAGAATGCGATAAGAAGTTCCAAAACGACGATGCGGGCGACGGAACCACTGGGGCAGAATTCCATCCTCAGAAACCCGGTTTAGAACGCCGTTCGAGCCTACGATTGCCGTGTTGACTGCCCCGGCGAGCATTAAGACGCCAACCACGACCACCAGAACTCGAAATGCCAGTCGCAACTGGATCGGGCCAACCAGATACATCGCCACGCCGCCGATCGGGTTATCAAAGAAGTTTGCGCGGATCGAGTCGGGGACGATCATGACCGAGAGAAACGCCACGCCCGCGGTGAAGACCAGGCTGTAAAGAAAAATGACGAATCCGGCTTTTTCCAGATTGCGCAGCTTGGGATGCTCAATTTCGCGATAAACCTGAGCCATAGTTTCTTCCCCGCTCATGGCGAGCACGGAGTGGCCCAGACCAATGAGGATGCCGATCGCGCTGACTGTGTAAGGTAGCGAGGAATTGTGCAGCCAGCCCAGCGCGCCTCCGTGCGCTCCGCTTGCATATCTCAGATTCGAGAGGTGCGGCCAGGGCGGAAGGTGGGGACCGCGCACAAAAAGGGTATAGCCGCACCAGACAATCATGAGTATCACCATGACGGTCGTCACGTACATGATTCGCAATGCTTTCTCGCTGGATTCGGGGATGCCTTTAATGTTCTCCCACCAGAAGTAGAGGGTTACAAGAATTGCGAAAAACGCCGCCCCCCCGTTCATGGGGATCGCAACTTTAAAATGTGCATACTGGAGCAGTTCGTTGATCAGACCCACTAAATAAAGACCTGCAGATACGCCGCTGATCGGTCCAGTCAGGATGTAGTCGAACATCAAGGCGGAAACTGAGAACTTGGCGAGGGTTCCGCCCATTGCCTCCTTGACCACGCGGTAAACGCCCCCGCGCACGAACATGCTGCAACTCTCGATATAAACCGCGCGCACGGCATACGAGAGGAGCATGATAGCAAGCACGAACCAGGGCGCCGCCTTGCCGACAAAGCCCTCTGCAATGGCTCCGGCATAAAAAGCCGACGAACCCATGTCGTTGAGAACTACAGCTGCGGCTCGCCAGAAGGAGATGAACACCAACATGGCGCTGGTGGCAACCAGCACTCGTGTCCCAGAACTGGTAATCATTGGTTTCGAGGAGACCGGAGATGGCATATGCTTTGTATTTCAGCATCTCCGGCATAAAGAAACCGTAAAGATGGTGAGAAGTCATGCCGATTCAGGCAATTACCGAGAGTGACGCATGCGAGGCTCCGAAGGAAGGCTTGCGACAACTCTTCAGGATGGAGCGATGGCCGATTTCACCGGAAGGCTGAAGGAAAATACTGATCCCTGCCCGAGCTGGCTGGTGACGCGAATGGTTCCTCCATGAGCTTCGACCACGGCCTTCGCAATCGCCAGCCCCATGCCGGTTCCCTGAACGGAATATTGGTTGCCTTTCCCGCGATAAAACTTATCGAAGATTAGGGCTTGCTCCATCTCGTCTATTCCGGGGCCCCGGTCTGCCACGCTCACCAGAACGTCCTCGCCCGATCTCTCAGCCGAAACGCGAATTGGAGAGTCTCGCGGAGAATATTTGGCCGCGTTCTCCAGCAATTGCTGCAACACCTTGCTAATGAGTTCCATGTCGAAACTCGCCGCGGGAAGATTCCGAGCGATGTTCAGTTCGAGTGGATGATTGGCAAGCAACTTACTTGCTGAACTCAGAGCGCGATCCACGGCAGCGCCAATGTCGTGAGTCGCGCAATCGAGTTCCACCTGGCTAGATTCGAGCCGGGCAAGTTGAGTCGCTGCTTCGACCAGGTGGTTCATGCGATCGGACTCTTCGTTGATGACAGTAAGTAATTCGTCCTGCTGCGCACTGTTTAAACCACCGGAAAGAAGACTGGTTGCGGAGGCCTTAATCGCAGTTAGTGGCGTACGGAACTCGTGCGCAATTGAGTCGAGAATGGCAGACCGGAGCTTCTCATTTTCGCGTGCAGCTTCCGCTTTTCCGACGTTTTCTATTGCCTGAGTTCGCTCGATGGTGATTGCGACCAATGTCGAGAGGGCTTCGAGACTTTCGTGGGAAAGGGTTGTCCCCGAAACCCCGATGGCTCCCACGTTCCTGCCCCCGGGGCGTAGCGGCATGAAGGCGATTGTTCTTTCCGAGTCGAGCATAGGCTCTCCTGCGGCGGCAGCCTGAAGGTCAATGGCGTCAAGCTCACCCGTGTCAGGTCCGGAGCGATACACATGGCTCTTTCCGGTGACAAAGAGCGCCGC
>JBOGLB010000138.1:0-3120 GCA_050745965.1 Terriglobales bacterium
GCATTAGGCAGTGCAACTCGAATTCTGCCGCTGCTCACGACGGCGCACTTGCCCTCCGCCGCCAACGATACTTTCGGCCCTGAGTTCTATACCAATCAGCCAATCGTGAACGCGAACGAACGGCAGCCTTACAACGATACGCCCGCGCCGAAAGTGTTTGGAAACGTCAGCCCACTTGATCCGCAACTCTTCTCTCGCATCAGTGATTTCGTGGACGAGTTGCTCAAGGGTGAACGCACGGGGAAATATTCTCCGATAGAAGTCGCGCAACGGTTGGAAAATCTTGCCGCATACGCAGACAAGTCTTTGGCAGAGGCGGAAGGCGCGACTGGCGGAACGACGGCCATAAATACCACTCCGGAGTTCCGCCGCGCTGCGGCTGATCTGAAAATCCACATCGGCCTGGGACGCTTTTTCGCGGCAGAGCTTCGCAGCGGAACCCTCTATGCCATTCATGCCCGCTCCGGCGATCGTGGCGCGCTCGAAGAAGCACTAAAACAATATCGCCAGGCGCAGCAAATCTGGGCCCGATTCGCCGAAGAAACAAAGGGCATTTATGTTTCGGATATGACCTTCGGCCCCTTGCCGCGCCAGCGCGGCAACTGGCTGGATCGCTTGCCCGCCATGGACGCCGATATCGCGCTGATGGCACAGCCACTGGGATCGCTCCTGGGAAATCAGAGGCAATCTGCCCAAATACGGTCGGCGATCCAGGAAGCTTTGGGACGGCCGCTGCGCAGTTCCGTTGCGTGTTTTCACACGCCTTCTCCTCACTTCTTTCCCGGCAAGGATTTGGAGATCGTCCTCTCAATCAAAGAAGCGACGGAACCAATTTCTGTTCGCGTATATTACCGGCACGTGAATCAGGCGGAGCGCTATGAAGCGGAGCAAATGCGAAAGCTGCGCGGAGAGTACCGAACAGTCATCCCGGCGCGCTACACCTCTTCGCCGTATTCTATTCAATACTACTTCGAGTTGAAGGAAGGCCCAGAAAAGGCATGGCTCTATCCGGGTTTTAACACAGATATGACGAACCAGCCATACTTCGTCTTGCCCACGTTGATGTAGTTGTGGACACTCGGAAGATCTTTTTTCGTTAGCCGATAAAACCGGAAAAGTGCAGGCGCTGTCCAGGGGTGCGCCTCTCAAAAAATAAGAGTCCCGAGGTGCTGTTGAACCTATTCGTCTCGGCCAGTAGCTCGCGTTAGACCCTTGCCGACCTGCTTCTGTTGCGGCCTTACAGCTGCGACAGGCGATCGTCACTCGGGCTCCGGGCTTACCGCCAACCGGATAAACCAGTTCAACGCCTCGGGACTCTATCTTGCCTTTGACGTGGTGTTCCCGTTCGCCTCAACCAGCGTTCAGCTATCAGACCCTTGCTGACCCTCTCGTTTCCATCTTGCGATGGTGGTGAGTGATCTCGCTTGAGTCCCGGACATCACACCAACCGGGTAAACTTAGAACGTGTCAAAGAACGAGTTTGTTTTACTCCTTCTATTTCTAGAGTCAACGAAAAAGACGACGATTTATCTCACTTCGATTCAATCGAGTGCAGTCTCTCCACAAGGGTATGACAGGATTTAGTGCACCCTGATTGCAGGAAATTAATTCCGGACCTCATTCGCCAGCGATTCGCTGGCACATCGCCGACTGCCCCCAACTTCGATGGTGGTTAGGCAATGTGTAAAAAGTGTTTATGCCCAATGTTTACAGGTGCCGGACGTGTCGCTATCTTTTCGCCGACCGCCTTAAATTCCTTTTAGGCGGCGGAATCGGATATTCATGATCCTCATCGTAGAACCGCCTCGGGCCATGATCGGATTTTGCATTCGCGACAGGCCTTTCCTGCTTGGAACTAAACGTCCTGCCAGATTTTTTAGCCGCCAAGGGTGACGGCGTCGTATAAATCGCCTCATTAAAGAGGCTTCCGTTTGGTGGATTCGCGACCGCAAATACTCCAAAGGCTTTGCCACTGACATAAGAGGTGGAAATATAATCGGCCACCATCAGTCCTGAAAAAGTGTTAGGCAGCCAGCTGAGATTCATCCCGCCGACCAGTTGAGTTGAGGCGCTCCAAGTCTGGCCCGCATTCTGCGAAGAAACGTAACCAAGCCCAAGGCTGCACGTCGTCCCGCAATTCGAGACTGGATAGAAGTAATAGGTCAATGTCAACTGAGCGCTATTCCCAAAGGATGTGGGATTAACCCCCAATCCAGGAATGAAATGATCCACGGTGCTTGTGGTCGAATCAATCGGAACGCGGGCAGGAGATGTCCAATTCCTTCCATCGGTCGAAGAGCTGAGAACGAGATCATTGGAGGCACAATTCACCCGGAAACGGCAATCCTGCCAAGTCACATACACCGTTCCTGTCGCGTCTATTTGCGCAGACGGAAGCGCGGCAGTGCGCAGATTACCGGCGACTTGGTGATCTGTAACCGCGGAGACGGTAACCGGAGCACTCCAACTACTGCCGCCATCAGTGGAGGTAAACGCCGTGATAGATTCCAAGTTCCCCAAAATCCCCAGAATCGGAACAATCACAGTTCCATTGGGCTGCACGAGCGGAACGCCGCCGATGCCGTCCGCTAGATTGGCGGTATTCAGCGCTAGTCCCCAGGTCAGCCCGCCATCGTTCGAAGTATTCATTTCGATTACATCCTGATTCGACGGATCATCCCACTCCACATAACAATGGCCATAGAACTGACTGCTTGGTGTATCGTCACACACGATCCAGTTTTTATCAGGACTTCCCAAGCTGCTCACCCGGATTGGATTCCCCCAATTGATTCCATCCGGGGAGCGGTTTACCACCACCTCCGTTGCATTGCCGTTGATCGCGAGTGACGAAATCATCCACACGTTGTGAGCCGCGTCGAAAGCCACGACGGCGTCACTGGCCGCGCTGAACAAGCCTCCGCCTTGAAATATGGTGATTCCCGGTATGTAGCCGCTATTCCACGTAGTTCCCGCATCAGTGGAAGTTGCGAATCCGACGTCAGCGCCGCCGCCGCTGGAGATTCGCCCCACCTGAAACGCAGTCACCATCGTCGAGCCGAAGGCATACGAGCCGGGTTCGACTTCGGTGGCGTGCTGGCTGCTGGAGTTCGTAAATGT
>JBOGLB010000139.1:0-3408 GCA_050745965.1 Terriglobales bacterium
CATGCTCTAGCCGCGAGCGTAGCCATGCTGATGGTCAGCAGATTTCTGTTGGGCATAGGAGAAGGAGGTGGTTTTCCCGCAGCGACAAGAACCGTCGCGGAGTGGTTTCCGGCGAGGGAACGCGCGACGGCGATGGGCATCATTAATGCTGGTACCTCCGTAGGAGCGGTTGTCGCTCCCCCCTTGATTGCCGTTATCTTGACCTACCTCAGTTGGAGGTGGATTTTTCTGGTGGCCGGCGGAATGGGTCTGCTCTGGACTGCGTGGTGGAGGTTGTCCTATTTTTCGCCTGAGCACTACGCCGAAGTGGGAGGCCTGGCCGGGTCCATTGAAGAAGAGACAAAGTCTGCTGAGGAATCGGATCGCTTTGCAGAGAGGCTGCGTTGGATTGATTTACTGCGGATTCGCGAGTCGTGGGGATTGGTGGCGGCGAAGTTCCTTAGCGACGCGGCATGGTACTTCTACCTCTTCTGGCTGCCGAAGTATCTGTACGACGCTCGTGGTTTTAACATTAAGGGAATCGGCACGTATGCGTGGATCCCGTCCGCGGCCGCGGGGATCGGTTGCCTGTTGGGTGGATGGTTTTCCAGCTATTTGGTGCGCCGGGAATTCACACTCGGCGTGGCGCGAAAAGTGGCGCTCGGAATAAGCGCCGCGCTTATGCCCTTTGTGATTTTGATCCCACACGTCGCGGTGTCGTGGGCAATCGTGATTTTCAGTGTCGCTTATTTCGGGCAACAATCGTGGTCTACGCTGGTAATGGTCCTGCCGACCGATTTGTTTCCGAATCGTGTCGTTGGTTCCGTGGCGGGGTTAGTGGGCTTCGGCGGCGCGATGGGCGGGATTGCTTTCGGGCAGCTTGTTGGATATCTATTGGACCGGGGTTTCGGCTATGGCTTCGTATTCTCGCTGGCAGGAACATTCCACCTGATTGCTTTCATAGTTATTCTGGTGGCTATTCCCGTGTTTCGGCCCGGAGATATCGTGCGCAGGTTGAATTATCAGGGAGCTCAGTGAAGATCAAAGAGATTCGAACGCGGGTGTTCCGCTGGCGCGGCAAGACTGCGCCACTGCCGCCACATTTTTGCACCAATCCCATGGACATCCTTCAGTTAACGGACGCCACTATGGGAACCTTCGTCTTCCACGGATGGCTCGTGATTGAGATCTTCACCGATGACGGTCTCGTGGGCATCGGCAATGCTGCATTGGCGCCACTGGTTACAAAGCAGACGATTGATCTTTACCTAAAGCCGCTGTTAATCGGCCAGAATCCCTGGGACATTGAATTCTTATGGCAGCATATGTATCGCAAGACGATGGCCTTTGGTCGCAAAGGGATGGTTATGGCGGCGATCAGCGCAGTTGACATTGCTCTGTGGGACATACTGGGCAAATCTGCGAAGCAACCCGTCTACCGGCTACTTGGAGGTCGTACCAAGCCGCGCATACCGGTCTACGCGAGCCGCCTTTATAGTGTTGAACTCGACCAACTGTCACTTGAGGCGAAACGTTATAAGGACGAAGGCTATAAGGCAATGAAACTGCGCTTCGGCTGGGGTCCCACGGATGGAGCAGCCGGCATGCAGCACAATCTCGCGCTGGTGCGCACCGTACGCGAGGCGGTGGGCGACGGCGTAGATGTCATGGCCGACGCCTACATGGGCTGGACTCTAGATTATGCCAAGCGAATGCTACCTCTGCTCGAGCCGTTTCATCTGCGCTGGCTCGAAGAACCAGTCATTCCCGATGATATCAACGGATATGCGCAGTTGAAATCCTATGGCTGTGTCCCGATCGCAGGTGGCGAACACGAGTTTACTGTGTACGGATTTCGCGATCTGCTGGAAGCCTGCGCGGTTGACTACATTCAGTTCGACACCAATCGCGTAGGCGGCATCACTCAGGCCCGGAAGATTTCAGCATTGGCCGAAGCGTATTCTGTTCCCGTGATTCCTCATGCTGGCCAGATGCACAATTACCATGTTGTGATGGCCAGCCTGAATTCTCCGATGGCCGAGTATTTCCCTTTCGGGGATGTCGAAGTCGGCAATGAACTGTTCTGGTACATCTTCGACGGCGAGCCGAGAGCTGAGGACGGCTCAATCGAACTGGATGAAAATATCCCGGGACTGGGATTGTCCATTAATCCGAAAGCATTTGAAGATTTTGAAGTCATCGGATGAAAGGAAGGTCGAGGTCTTCACACTTCATGACCAGGCTGGTTCAAATCAAGCGTGGCGTTGTCCGTCGAGTCGCATTGGTGGAGGATCCCTTTCTTCGATTGCTTGACGATTGCGGTTCAGTCTATGAACTGGCTAACACTGCACTTGCCACTGGCATGAAGTTGAGCGACGCAGCAAGGCAAAGAGCTACCGCCGAGCGCATAGATTACAGCGCTGTGTACGGGGGACAATCGGAATGGAGGTTGCTGCCGCCGGTGGACCATCCGGAACCTGCGCGATGTCTGGTTTCCGGCACTGGCTTGACGCATCTAGGCAGCGCACGCGATCGGCAGTCCATGCACGCTGCCAATGGCGGAGAACTAACCGACAGCATGAAGATGTTTCGCTGGGGCGTGGATGGAGGCCGACCGGCGCCCGGAGAAATCGGTACAGCACCGGAATGGTTCTACAAAGGCACGGGCACGACATTGCGCGCTCATGGAGAGTCGCTGGAGATTCCGTCTTACGCTGAGGACGGAGGCGAGGAAGCAGAGATTGCAGGCGTCTACCTGATCGCCTTGGATGGAGCGCCGTGGCGGGTTGGGATGGCCGGGGGTAATGAGTTCTCTGACCATCAATTTGAAAAGAAAAACTATCTCAACCTGGCAGGATCGAAACTTCGCACCTGCGCGCTGGGTCCCGAATTGGTGGTGGATCCGCAATTCAATTCCATTTCAGTGGAAGTAAACATTGAGCGGGACGGCGAACCTCTGTGGTCAACAAGATTTCGAACCGGCGAGGCGGAGATGTGCCACAGCCTTCAGAATATGGAGCACCACCATTTTAAGTTTGCAACCCACCGCCGACCGGGCGACGTCCATGTCCATTTTTTTGGGACGGACAACCTGAGTTTCGGCGCCGGCCTTCATCTGAAAAATGGAGATGTTGTGCAAGTTGCATTTGAAGGATTTGGGCGACCTTTGCGGAATCCGATCCACCTCGAATCTTCGTCACCGAGCCTGATTCAGGTGCGCTCTTTCGGTTAGCCTCTCCAGGATGATTGCGCCAATGTCAAAACCGCGCGTTGCAATATTAGGACTCGGAATCATGGGCGGAGGGATGGCGAGCCGTCTGCTCTCAACAGGGTTCCCGGTGTCTGTGTTTAACCGCAGCCATGAAAAAACGGAACCATTCTCAAAGGCGGGCGCATTCGCCGCCCGGTCGCCGCGCGAGGCCGCATCCA
>JBOGLB010000140.1:0-5761 GCA_050745965.1 Terriglobales bacterium
CACCACATCCGCCCTGTTCTCGATTAGAGGCTCAAGCAATAGCGGGTATTCGTCCGGATCATATTCAAGATCTGCATCTTGAACGACCACATAATCGCCAGTAGCTTCCTGAATTCCGCGGCGAAGAGCAGCGCCCTTTCCAATGTTTCTGGGTTGCAACAATACCTTCATCCCGGGATGCCGGACGTGCAATTCGCTGAGGATCTCCCGCGTACCGTCGTTTGAACCGTCGTCAACACAGATCAATTCAATCTCAATGGGAACCGAGAGGACTTTTTCAACCACGCGTTTCACCGTTGCTCGCTCGTTGTAGACCGGAATGACGACCGAAAGTTTCATCTGGCGATGAAGTTTAGAGGATGGGCAGACTTAAATCCAGAATTATGAAAAATGGCGACGAGCGATTCCCGGCTTCCTGCTGTTATCATTTCAAATTCAGCCTTCATGACAAACATTAGCCGTGTTGCCCGCTGGCCATCTTTTCGTCCACTAGCGTTCCATTTCCTATTCGGGTTGGGATTATTGGTTTCTTTGATGCCGTGTATGGCGCAAACTGCCTCTGCGCCTGCCGACCTTCCGTCCGCGGAGAAACAGCAGGACCGGAACCCTCCAGTTGAAACCGAGAACAAAAATCCCGAAAAGCAAGCTCAACCTTTACACGCAGAAAATAAGATTACTTCCAAAGAGGCGGATGAGCTGTTTCGGGAAGTTGATCAGATTCTGCAATTCGCAAGCCGGGACACAGATCTTCCCATCAAGCATCCCGTCAAATCGAGACTTACCAGCCGAGATGAGGTGGTGGCGTACCTGCAAAAAAGTATGTTGGAAGATAAAGATGCAAAACGATTGCGGCGTTCCGAGTTAGTACTTAAGAAGTTCGGACTGCTTCCGCAAGATTTTGATCTCGGCAAGTTCCTTGTCGGGTTGTTGAAAGAACAAATCGCTGGCTACTACGATCCGAAAACAAAGGTCGTCAACTTGCTCGACTGGGTGGATGTGGCCGCGCAACGGCCTGTGCTGGCGCATGAATTGACGCATGCGCTCCAAGACCAGTCATTCAATCTCAACAAGTGGATGACAAAAACCGATATTGATCTGGAGACCAAGAGAAAACCGAGTGCGCTGGACGTGCAAGATGACGAGACCTCAGAGGCGCGCCAGGCTGTAGTCGAGGGTCAGGCCATGGCCGTATTGGTGGATTACATGCTGCGTCCCGTGGGCCAGTCGCTGGTTAGCTCGCCGGAGGTTGCCGAAGCGCTTGAGGATGGAATGTTGACCGGCACGCCGGATTCGGTTGAGTTCCGCAGCGCTCCGATTTATCTAAGGGAAGCTCTCACCTTCCCCTATCGTTATGGCTTGGAGTTTGAAGCGGCCTTGCTACGGGCGGGAGGAAAGCAAAGAGCATACGCAGACGCATTCATGAATCCGCCGCGTACCACCCGCCAAATCATGGAACCGGAGACTTATCTTTCCGGCGAGCGTGTCGAACCTCTGCCACTGCCGAACTTCAAGCGCATCTTAAAGAAATACAAACGCTTTGATATTGGCGCACTCGGCGAGTTCGACGTCGCGGTGTTAATGGATCAATACGCTGGAACTGAGGCTTCACATCGTCTATACCCCGGCTGGCGGGGCGGTTATTATTATGCGGCGCTGCCTAAGGGGCATCCCGCCGCTCCGTTGGGCCTGCTTTACGTTTCCCGTTGGGTTGATTCCAATACGGCGTCAGAGTTCGCCGCGATCTATGCGAAATATCTTCCAAAGCGGTATGCGCATGTGAGCGGGTCGCCGTCCGAGAATAAAGATGCGGCGAATATTGAAAGCCTGGAACATTTAAGTGGCCTGCATATGTGGATGACAGAAAACGGCCCTGTCGTGATTGACGTTGAAGGTAGTACCGTATTCATTTCTGAAAGCTTGGATCAATCCACAACCGACAGTTTAGAAACAGCTGTGTTTGGAGCCAAAAAATGAACTTGTGTCCCCGGCTTTCGGTTTGGTTTGTATAATCTCCATTCGCCGTGTAATGGAACCACCAATGATTTGTCATCCCGACGCGGCGAAGCCGCAGAGGGATCTGCATTTCGCCTCACGTTGGGCGTTTAACCGGAGGATTTTTGTCTCAGGCGGAAATTGGAATCATCGGAGGCAGCGGGCTCTACTCCATGTCCGGCCTTATCGACGTTCGTGAACTCTCCCAAATCACGCCTTTCGGCGAGCCCTCCGACCCTTATGTTCTGGGCACCCTGGCGGGCAGGAAGGTGGCGTTTCTGGCACGGCATGGACGTGGGCATCGCATTCTGCCCAGCGAACTGAATTTTCGGGCTAACATTTACGGATTCAAGCAGCTTGGCGTCGAAAGAATTGTTTCCGTCTCCGCGGTCGGATCTTTGAAAGAAGAGCACAAGCCCCTCGACTTTGTGATTCCCGATCAATTTTTTGACCGCACCCGCCATCGTGTGGATACTTTTTTCGGCGATGGAGTTGTAGCGCACATTGCGTTCGCCGATCCCATCTGCCCCGAACTGGCGGCAGTCGTGAACGACGCATGCAAAAAGGCGAGCGTTACCGGAAAGCGCGGAGGGACCTATCTTTGTATGGAGGGTCCGCAATTCTCCACCAAGGCCGAATCGAACGTTTACCGAAGTTGGGGCATGGACGTTATCGGCATGACCAACCTTCAGGAAGCGAAATTGGCGCGCGAAGCGGAAATTTGCTACGTGACCATCGCAATGGTAACCGACTACGACTGCTGGCATCCACATCACGATTCCGTGACAGTGGACCAAATTGTGGCTGTGCTATTGAAGAATGCGGACAACGCTTGCAAAGTGGTGTGCGAGACGGTCGCTGCCATGCCGAAACTGCGAGGCTGCAAGTGCAGTTCCGCTTTGGCTCATGCGATCCTGACTGACCGCGATAAAATTCCTGCGGCGACTCGGCAGAGATTGAAACTTATCCTCGATAAATATCTGGACGGTAAACCCGAATGAGCATTCTTGCTGTCGGGTCCATCGCTTTCGATTCCATCGCCACACCATCTGGCCGCGCCGACAACGTGGTAGGCGGTTCCGCTACATATTTTTCGTTGGCAGCCAGTTACTTCACCGACGTTCGCGTGGTTGCGGTGGTAGGCGAAGATTTCACTCCTGAACACGAAAGCATTTTGAAGGACCGGGTAGTGGATACTCGAGGCATCGAGCACGTCGCGGGAAAAACATTTCGCTGGGGCGGCCACTATCTAGAAAACCTCAACGAAGCCAAAACTGACTTCACTGAATTGAACGTCTTCGAGAAATTCCAGCCGCGCATTCCCCGGGAATACAAAGATTCTCAATTTCTATTTCTGGGTAACATCCATCCCAGTTTGCAGAAAGCCGTCCGGGAAGAGATGAGCAAGGTGCAACTCACCGGCGGCGACACCATGAATTATTGGATTCAAGGGTCGCGCCCGGAACTGCTAGAAACTTTGAACTCAATTGACATTCTTCTGATCAATGATGGCGAGGCGCGAATGCTCGCCGAAGAGAGCAGCGTCCCCCGTGCTGCCCGCAAAGTTATGGCCTTGGGACCGCGCGCGCTGGTCATTAAGCACGGTGAATATGGGGCAACGATCTTTTTTCGTGAAGGCGCTTTCGGTTTGGGTAGCCACCCATTTCGCGCGCCCGCATTGCCAATCGAGGAAGTCAAAGACCAGACCGGCGCCGGGGATTCTTTCGCTGGCGGCTTCATGGGATACATCGCATCGCAACCTCAATTGACGCGCGAAGTCCTGAAGCGCGCTCTTTTCTACGGCGGCGTCATGGGATCGTTTGCAGTCGAACGTTTCGGAACCGAACGGCTCCAGTCTTTGAAGCGTGACCAGATTGAAGCGCGTTTTGGAGTCTTCCGCGAATTGACCCATCTGGAATGAAATCCTTTTCTCACGAGAGCCGCGAAGACAATAGCCGGAACCGCGACACTCTATTGGTGACACAGCTTGCCGCGGCCATTTCCATCCTTACGTTCATGATCTATTTGCGGCGCGGCGATTTGCTGCTCTATGGCGATGCTGTCGCTCACATCAATATCGCCCGCCGGATTTTCGATTCCAAAACGCCGGGCTTGCTCCAGCTCGGCACGGTTTGGCTGCCTCTGCCCCATCTGCTGATGTTGCCGTTCTTGTTTTCGAAGGTGTTATGGCAGACCGGAATCGGTGGCTCCATTCCTTCCATGATTGCCTATGTTCTTGGCGTCGCTGGGATCTTTCGTCTGGTGCGGGGCAGCTTAGCCTTTCATGCGCGGTCGGATTCAGCCGGTCGAATCCCCGCTTGGCTCGCCGCTGGAGTTTACGCGGCAAATCCGAATCTGCTTTATCTGCAAAGCACTGCCATGACCGAGTCGCTGTATCTGGCGTTATTTATTTGGGCGGTCGTGTTCTTTACGGAGTGCGCGCAAGTGGAAGATTGGAGCGATGAACGCAAGTCTAAGGACGCCTCGTCCGCCATGATTAAGTCTGGGTTCTGTCTGATGGGCGCATGCCTGACCCGCTATGACGGATGGTTCCTGGCCGGAATTATGTGTGCCGCGGCAATCATCCTGTCAAGACGGACAGGCACAAACACGAAGTCAATGCGCATTGCCGTCCGAAACTTCGTTCTATTAGCCGCGGCGGCGCCAATTTTGTGGCTTGCCTATAATGCCGTCGTTTATCGAAATCCGTTGGAATTTGCCAATGGTCCATATTCGGCAAAAGCTATTGGTCAAGAAAGCGCTAACCCAAGTATGCCATCGCATCCCGGTGCCGGCAATTTGGTTGTTGCGTTCAGTTTCTTTTTAAAGTCGGCGGAGCTGAACGTTGCATCGGTGACCGCAATTCAGAGATTATGGGTCGCCTTATTATTTCTGGGAACGGCAATGACCCTGGTCTTCGATACTCGCCTCTGGCCGTTATTACTGCTTTGGGTTCCGGTGCCGTTTTATATGCTGTCAATTTCTTATGCCGGAGTGCCTGTATTCCTTCCCGTGTGGTGGCCGCATTCTTATTACAACCTGCGTTATGGATTGCAGTTGCTTCCCGCCTTTGCGGTCTTCGTTGCGCTATTTGCTCATTTTTCATTCGGCCTCGTTTTGAAGAAATCCTCCAAGACTGCCATCGGAATCGCACTCCTACTCCTCGTAGCTGGAAGCTATATCCTGATTTGGCATCGGCATCCGGTCTGTTTTACCGAAGCCTCGGTGAATTCTCGCAGCCGGATTGCGCTGGAGACAGCGTTGGCCGAAAACCTACGAAAGCTGCCCGCTGATTCGACCTTGCTCATGTATGTCGGCAATCACGTGGGAGCGCTCCAGGATGCGGGCATATCCTTGAGCCGTGTGATCAATGAAGGAAATCACCATCCTTGGAAGAAGCCTTCCGATCCGCAAGGCTTGTGGGAACGGGCATTGGCTAACCCGCGACAATACGCCGACTATGTGGTTTCGAGCGCCGGAGACGAAGTGGCGTCGCAGGTCAAGAAAGAAGACCTCTCATCACTTGTTGTGGTTCATACCGTGGGCCAACCTGCCGCCACGATCTATTGGACGCATCGCCCGCCGCATTAGGGAGCTGGAGCTCAAGCGGGGAACGTACGTGTGGCGCGGACACTCCTCTCCGCGGCCCTTTGACCGCCGTCCGTAATCAGTCTCAGCGAGCTGGCGATTCGGCGCACTGCCTCCCTGCTTGGCATGGTGATAAAATCCACAAAACTTAAGGCATGAATCTGATGCATTGCAGTTATTC
>JBOGLB010000141.1:0-4008 GCA_050745965.1 Terriglobales bacterium
CGTTCTAGAAACATCCGTTCTGGAGTTTGATGTTTCCGGCGATGCTGCCTCCGCCGACGCCGTTCAAGCTGTTTGTGCTGGCCGCAGCGGCATCGGAAATGGGGTTTTGGAAGTTTCTGTTAGCAATTTTCTCAGGCCGTCTGGTGCGATTTTTGGCTTTGGCGCTTTTGATCTTGAAATTTGGTCCAGGATTTGTTCATGTGCTGGGGGATATCTTCCGTGCGCATCTTTACTGGATATGGATCGTATTGGCCGCCGGACTGGCCGTCTCGCTGGTGCTGGCGAAGCGACGAATCGGGAGGAAGAAGAGGGTCGCCAGTTAGAACGCAGCTTCTTGGGTAACGCCGTCTCTACGCTCTCGTTTTATGCAGCTGCTGTGTGGTCATCATCGTGATGGAATGTTTTTGATAATTGCAAAAGAACGAACGGGGTCGCGAACATCACCGCGGTGAAGAGCAAGTCACCCGCAACAGCGCGTCGAAAGTAGGGCACGCCGACTGCATAGCAAGTCATTAATCCGGCCACCGTTTTGGGGTACATGTCGGACCAGGCGGCCCAGACGGCGAAGTTGCTAAGCAGGAAAAACGAAACCGAGCTGGCTAATGCCGCGACAATCACGCGTAGCGGTTTCGCACCCTCGCGAAGATTCGTTCCCAGCCACAATACTGCCGCATACCAGGCGAAGGTTACAGAGTGATCCCATGTGAATGGATACGAATACACGAATTTGGTCAAAATTATGTCCGAGGCTACCATCAATGCCAACGGGATCCAAAACTTCCGGCGTGATCCGCGCGCGCCGAAGAAAAGCAGCGCTGCGGCAACGGGAGTAAATCCCAGGGGATGATACGGAATGAACCGGAATAAGAACGCAAACAGAATAAACACGTAAGGAAGCATGCTCACCTCAGAAAGTGCGAAATACGATTGTGGCTCTTGTCGCGCAAGTCGTCAAGTTCGTGTGACTGATTGCGCATCAGCAACGGAATTTGAAATTCAGCGTCGGCCCAATCCCCACGTTTCTATCACTACTTTGAGGTTTCGATCCAGCTCTACGGTTGCGGAAAGCGTACCGCGTCCCTTCAGCTCAGGATAGGCGTAACGCAAATCCTCGAACCGCACGATAAAGCCAGGGCGTTCTCCTCCTTCCATTCCGCCAACTTCAGGCTCGACTTCGGTGAGAGGATACTTCGCCCAATCTAAATAAACTCGGCCGAGATAGGAATTCTTTGCGGCCAGAGACGCAGGACTTTCTTCCGGCTTATATCGAATTTGCATCGTATCCCCTGGATCAACCTCCGGTGCCAATGAATTCACCGGCACAGTTGCGTAAAAATCTTTGGTCTCAATCACTCCGTGCCAGTGGAATGGATTCCACCAATAAGGATAAGCCGAGGCGCGAATAGGGTCTGCTCCATGATAAAGCCGCGCTTCGAGAGCATTGACGGCCCGGCGGTGCTCGTAATCCCGAATCCCCCAGACCGCGACCATGCCGAAGAGCGCAAGCGTGGCGGCGATGCGGCCCTGTGGACCTCTACGTCTTGCGCCGATTTCCTGATTTACAAGTGAGAACAATATCGGGAGCAGCAAGCCCAGCATTAAGACAATCCAGAGAACTGGCTCAAAGATAAAAACGATGTCCCAGGAATACCACTTCTCTGAAAACGGCCAAAATGGACGCACCCCGTAGTTATTGGTGAAATCAAGCAGAATGTGGGTCAACCCGGCAATGTAGGCAAATAGAAACAGCAATCCCCATTTTGGAGGAAGATTCGGATTGCTGGTCTTCCGCCCGCGCACCCGCCAAAAGATGTACATCAAGCCGACCACTGCGGCCGAAACTAGAAAAAGCCCAAGAAAAGAATGCGTAAAACCGCGATGATGCGCAAAACCGAATATCGGACCTTTGAACCTTCCAACAGCATCAATGTCAGGGGCTTCGGCGGCGATTGTGAGTGTTGCCGTGGCTAGGGCGGTTTTGCGATTGAGACCGGCGCGTCCAAGGCAGGCGCCAGTTAAGAAATGAGTGATCGGTTCCAATAGTCAGTATATGACGTGGCCGAGGTTCCTAGCTATTGCACTAGTAATTCCTGGCGGCGACGCCGAAACCGTGAATCGCTGGGCTGATCATTCGTCGGGTTGATCATTACTCCGCCAGCGGAAAACTCGATTTCGGTAGCTGGATCATGGGCGGAGAAGCTCCAGCGTTCATAAAGTCGGCCGGGCTGTTTTACGCGGCGGTCCCGGACGGAGGATTGAGTTGGCGAGCCTCGTCTGGCCAGCCCCGTTCCGGCGCAGGATCAAAATCCCCGCATGCAAGAGGGCGATATCGGCCTCGATCAGCTATTTCCCTTTCGGCTTTGAATCTACCGGCATGCCTGCATTTTGCCAGGCATCCAGTCCTCCCTTGAGCGCCCAAACATTTTTATAACCACGTTGCCGGAGTTCTTGCGCCAAACTGGCGCTGGAATGTTCGTTCGGTCAAGTGCAGTACGCGACAATGGGTTTTTCTTTCGGAATCTTCGACAGGATTTCGTCGAGCTTATCGCCCGGTGCGCGAACGGCCTCGGGTAACTTCACATCAGATTGCTCCCACGCTTGCGGATTGCGCGTGTCCATGACGACGAAGTCCTCGCCCTTTTCCATCCGCTTTCGTAACTCATCCACCGAAATTCTGAGGGTGTCGCTCATGTAAAGTCTCCTTCGTAGAAAGCTTCAATATGGATAAAAGGTTCGGGCATTCCTAACGTTATACCCGTTCTGATTCCCATCGGAGAGTTATTTGGTCTTCTTCTGGGCACTTTTCCCCAGGACTGACTTCTCGCCGCTTCGCGCGCTAGCACCTTTTGAATTTTTATCGGAGCTTTCTTTGATATCGTCGCCGGCGACTTTCCGAACAGTCTCTTTGTCGGCCTTACCAGTGTCGCCATCAATGGCCTTTTGTGTAGTCTTTTCCGCATTGGTCTCGGATGTAGTTCCGGTATCTGACTCCGCGCTCTTCGCCGCGCTGTTCTCAGTATTCTGTTCGGTACTGATCTCGGCAGTATTCTGTTCCGTACTGATCTCGGCGGCTCTCTCTTCCGCAGGCGATTCAGCTTTTTCCCCCTCAATCTTCCTCATGTCTTTGTCTTTGACGGCAGACGACAGTAAGCGTTCAATTCTCACCTTGGCCGCGAGCCATTTGACGTTACTCGCGTTGCCCGCCTGTTCCAAATAAGAGGCAAATTGTTCATCCGTAGTCAGTCCTTTATCTTTCAACAATTGCAGGATGGCCGCGCTGCGAGATTCCAGAGCTTCGAAGTACGGGAACAATTCGCTGATTACCTTTTCTACTGGATTGCCGTCCATGTAAACCTCCTCGCGGGCTTAAGTTTGGATGCGAACTCGCGGAATCGCCGTTAGTTATTTTCCAATGCAGACCGCGCTGATCGCAACTAAACTCATTGAGCTCAGCATTTTCCGGGAATTGATTAACTGGAGGACACGCCGGAGTATAAGAACGACCGTCAGCAGCCGCGTGTGTGCTCGGACTTCGAGCTATTTTACATGGGCGGCTGAATTGACTTGGGAAGAGGCCGGTGTCCCTACTTTGCGGAAATAATTTTAAAATACGGCGTAGAGAAGCTGGCCATGATCCAGCTTGGCCTGCTGCTTGATGTATTCGCCCGCTTGTCTTCCTGCTGCCTCGCTGGCGGGGAGGACGAGGTTACGCTTCTTGGCGGAGAAGGCGGCAAGGTCTTGCACCATGTCGAAGAACTTATCTTCGTTCTTGCCGCTCATGTGCCAGGCCTCGGACACAGTCAGAGGGAGAAGCTGCTCGATGGTCCAGGAGTGAGTTTCGGCAGCCTCGTTGGCTTCCGGTTTGATGTTGACCGGGGAGGATGACTGCGCGGGTTGCTGGGCAATTCCGGGGATAGCCCCCAGGGAAAGGATGCCCGCAGTGGCCAAGCAGAGGACGAAGGTACGGATGAGAAAGGTCATGGCAGACGATTTCCTTTCGTGCTGTTT